>CALDSL010000335.1 GCA_937920255.1 uncultured Anaerolineaceae bacterium
CGGGGTCGAGGGCCAGCGTGCGCGCGATGGCCGTGCGCTGGCGCTGCCCGCCCGAGATCTGCCCGGGGTATTGATCCTGCAGACCGGCCAACCCCAGCCGCTCCAGCCACGGGCCGGCATTCGCGCCGCTGTCGTGATTGGCTGGCGCGTGGACGCCATCTGGCCCGTAATAGTTGCGGATGCGCAGCCCCAGGTTGGCGTTTTCGCGCACCGTGGCCCACGGCAGCAGCCCGTACTCCTGAATAATGAACCCGGTGCGCGGCCGCGGGCGCGTGACCGGCTGACCGTCAATCAGGATGCGCCCGGCGCTCGGGAAGCGGAGACCGTCCACCAGGTACAGCAGCGTGCTCTTGCCGCATCCAGACGGTCCAATCACCGCCCAGGCTTCACCCTGCTGCACCTGCCAGAAGAACCGCTCAAATACCGGCTCCGCGCGCGGATAGCGGAAGGTGATGTCGTCCACAAGCACGAACGGCTGTCCGGGCATGGCGCGGGGATCCTTAGGGCAAAAACTCCGCCGTGATCAAGTCTGAGTAGGTGTAATCCTTGTCCACCAGATTCTTGCTCCGGGCCCATTCGAGCACATCCTGGAACTGGGTTTCGGAAGGCACGCCGGCGGTGACGAACTGCGGTACCGCGAACTTGCCTTCCAGCGGCGCGGGAACGATGTTCAGTTCCACCAGCGTCTTCTCGTATTTGGTCGGGTCGGCGTTGATCAGCGCCACGGCTTCTTCCACCGCTGCCAGAAACGCGCGTACGGCTTCGGGGTTCTGGTCGAGCACTTCCTTGCGGAAGGTGATCGTGCTGTGGCTGTATTCGGGGTATTTGCTGTCCTCCAGCACCACCACGGCGCCCTGCTGCGCCGCCAGGGTGGTGAGCGGCTCCGGCAGCATCGCCGCCTGGATTTCGCCCGAGCCGAGCAGCGCCATGCGGTCACCCAGGCTGGGGACGGATACGGTCTGCTTATCTTCGACGCTGAAACCTTCCTCGGTCAACATGCGGTCGGTCAGGTAGGCGATCACCGTGCCGTCGGAGATGCCGACAGGGACACCTTTCAACCCTTCCACGCTGGTGATACCGCTTTGCCTGGAGGCCAGGATGCTGAACAGGTGCGTCTCAGGGGTGGCCGCGCGGGCAAAACGCACGATCTGCACCTGAATGCTGTCTTTGTTATAGAACAAGGCGGTCAGCACTTCGCTGATCATGCCGTCCGTGCGTTTGGCAGCCATTAGCTGGTCGCGTTCGGGGGCGGAGCCGACCGGGATCAACTCGACGCGCACGCCGTGCTTCTCATACAGCCCTTCCTGCTGAGCCACGTACATCGGCAGCGCGTCGATGATGCGCAGGTGCGCGAAGCGCAGAATGGCCGGTTCGGCGGCGGTAGCATCGGTGGCGGCCGCCGGCGCTGGCGTGCAGGCGGCTAATACCATACCCATAATCAAGAACACGAGAACAAGCGCGCGAACCAAATTTTGCTTTCTCATTTCATCACCCTCATGAGATATTTTGCCCATTTCTGTGATTATATCAGAGAGCTTGCGCGGGTTCTGAACACTTATCAATCTCTTTACAGATGCTTCACAAGCCCCCAAATTGACCTGGCTCAGCTTGACACCCCTGTATGCCCGTGCTAAATTAGAACGAGGTTCGGGTAAAACCTTTCCCAATTTTCCAATGACCATATCACGATAAGGAGTGCAGCCTTGACGAAATCCCGCACCCAATTGATGGTAGAACGCTTACGCGAGCTTCAAGCCTCATCACCGGATATCGAAGCGTCTGCTGTTGTCAGCTTAGATGGCCTCACCATCGCCTCCGCACTCCCCCAGGGGGTTGAAGAAGACCGTGTTTCCGCAATGTCGGCGGCAATGCTTTCGCTGGGCGAGCGCATCGCCGGAGAGCTTGGCCGTGGCTCGCTGGACCAGGTTTATATTAAAGGGCAGAATGGTTATGTGGTGCTCATGTCCATCGGCGAAGACGCGGTGCTCACCGCGCTGGCGCGCGAACAGGCCAAGCTGGGCCTGATCTTCCTGGATATGCGCCGCGCGGCCGAAGCCCTCACCAAACTCATTTAGAAGCGGCGGAGATCATGGAGCACATCGAACCCAGCGGATATTACTACTCCAACAAGTTCGCCCGCATCGCCATTTTCGCCATCGAAGATGTGATGGGGAAGAATGGCGTCAATGCCATTCTCAACCTGGCCAATGCGTCTGAGCTGATTGACAACTACCCCGCCGATAACCTGGAGCGCCAGTTTGATTTCGCCAAGTTCTCGTCGATCTTTGGCGCGCTGGAAGAAATGTACGGGCCGCGCGGCGGGCGCGGGCTGGCGCTGCGCGCCGGCCGGGCCACGTTCTCCAACGGCCTGCGCAACTTTGGCGCGCTGGCCGGCGCGGGTGACCTGGCCTTCAAGGTCCTGCCACTACACGCCAAGCTGCGCATCGGCCTGCCGGCCATGGCGCGCATCTTCAGCACCATGAGCGACCAGATCAGCACCGTGCAGGAGTTTGAGGATCACTTCATTTACACCATCCACCGCTGCCCGGTGTGCTGGGGGCGCAAATCGGACAAGCCCGATTGCTTTATCGCCGCGGGTTTGCTGCAGGAAGGCCTCAAGTGGGTATCGGGCGGGATGGAATTCCGTGTAAATGAGTCTAAGTGCGTGGCGGTGGGGGACCCGACCTGTGACTTTGTGATCTACAAAGAACCGATCGGTTAGGGGTTTGCTGTGAACGAGGCCAAGGCCCGATTATTAATTGTCGAAGATGACCTGGATATCGCCGAAATGCTGGATGCGTATTTCCGCATACAGGGTTTCGGCGTTACGGTTGTCAATTGGGGCGAAGAAGGCGTCAGCCAGTGCCTGAACAACCAGCCCGACCTGGTGATCCTGGATATCCGCCTGCCGGATATCGATGGGTTTGAAGTGGCGCGCCGCATCCGCGCCAACCGGCGCACGCGCGACCTGCCGGTAATCTTCCTCACCGAAAAACGCGAGCGTTCCGACCGGCTGGAAGGCCTGTCGCTCAAGGCCGAGGATTACATCACCAAGCCCTTCGATATTCAGGAACTGCGGCTGCGGGTCAACAACACGCTCGAGCGCAACCGGCGGGTGACCCTCAACAACACCGTCACCGGACTGCCGGAAGGCGAGCTGGTCGACGAGCGCGTTTTGGACTACCTAAATACCCCCGATTTTGGCATTTCCGTATTATCATTAAAAAACATTGGGCGGTTTCGTGAAGTGTACGGGTTTGTGGCTTCCGACGATCTGCTGCGCGCGGTTTCGATGATGCTGCAAGACGCGCTGCGCGAACTGGGCGCGCAAGATCATTTCCTCGGCCACCTCGACCCGAGTAATTTCGTCCTGATAGCGAAGCAAACCGCGCTGCCCGGCCTGAAAGAAACGCTGCGCCGGCGGTTGGAACAGTCCTTCGAGTATTTCTATCGGGATCAAGATCGGGAAACAGACCTCTTTCGCGACCACCGCCTGGCGGTAGAAATCAATGATTACACGCCAGGTCCCAATCCGCGGCGCAGCGCTTCGCAATTGCGCGCCGAGCTGGAAAGGCTGGCACGATAGAGGAGCGATTTGAAGACAACCATCGTCATACCTACCTATAATGAAGCCGAGAACCTTCCCAAGCTGGTATCGGCTATTTTTTCGCTGCCCGCTCCCGATCTGAGCCTGCTCATCGTGGATGACAACAGCCATGACGGCACCGGACAGATCGCTGACCAGATCAGCCGCGAGACCGGCGGCCGGCTGCGAGTGATGCACCGCGCCGGAAAGCTGGGCCTGGGCACGGCCTATGTGCAGGGCTTCCAGAACTGCCTGGAAACTGGCGCTGAAGCCATCGGGCAGATGGACGCCGATTTCTCGCACCCGCCCGAGAAACTGCTGGAGCTGATGGAGGCCGTGCAAAGCTGCGACATGGCGCTCGGCTCGCGCTACGTGCCCGGCGGCAGCCTGGATGAACGCTGGCCGTTCTGGCGCAAGGCGCTCTCGGGATGGGGCAATTTCTATGCGCGCACCATTCTGGGCGGCGTGCCGGTAAAAGACATGACCGGCGGTTTCCGGCTGTGGCGGCGCAATACGCTGGAAAAGATGCCGCTCGACCGCATCCGCTCCAACGGGTACGTGTTCCAGGTGGAAATGGTGTACGTGGCGCACCGGCTGGGGTTCCAGTTCAAAGAGGTGCCGATCTATTTTGCCGACCGGCGATTTGGGCAGTCCAAAATGAACCTGCGCATCCAGCTCGAGGCGGCGCTGCGCGTGTGGCAGCTTCCGGGGATGTATAGGGATTTAAGGCCGCTCGGTGCGAGGAAGCAAGCGTAAGAAGACGGAAAAAAGCATGGTTGCGACTGGCAGCCACGCTTTTTGTTTTGAGCAAGCCCTCACCTCTACCCCTCTCCCAAAGGGAGAGGGAGAATCCACTTTCCCTCTCCCTTTGGGAGAGAGTTAGGGTGAGGGCCGCATTATCAATTAATCACCCGCCTCGTACACCTCCACCAGTCGGCTCCACTCTTCGATCGAAACCGTCTCGGCGCGGCGCATGGGGTCGATGTTGGCAGCGCGCAGCAGCGCTTCAGCCTGGGCCGGGCTGCGCCGCAGACCACCAGACAGCGCGTTGCGCAGCGTCTTGCGCTTTTGCGAGAAGCCGGCTTTGATGAGGGTGAAGAAGCTGTCCAGCTTTTCGTGTGGGATGAGCGGCTGCGGGTACAGATCCACCCGCACCGCTTCGGAATCAACACTGGGGGCCGGGTAAAATGCCCCGGCCGGGATGCGCACCGCGCGGCGCGCGGCGCCGTAGACCTGCACGCTCAGCGCCAGCAGGCTGAGGTCGCCCGGCGCGGCGGTAATACGCTCGGCCACTTCCTTCTGGATGGTCAGTACCACGCGCGCGGGCTTCTTCGCGGCTTCCAGCAGATGGCGGATCAGCGCGGAGGTGATGTAGTAGGGAATATTGGCTGCCACCAGGTAGCCGGGCGCGGTCATCAGCGCGGCCGGGTCGAGTTCGAGCATATCGCCTTGCACGATGGTCACGTTGTCCTGCCCGGCCAGCACCTCGCGAAGCGCGGGCAGCAGGTGCGCGTCCAGTTCCACCGCCACCACCCGCCGCGCGGCTGCGGCCAGGTGGCGCGTCAGGCTGCCCAGTCCGGGGCCGACTTCCAGCACCTCATCCTGCGCGCCAATTTCGGCGGCGTCGACAATACGCTGCAGCGCGACCGGATCGACCAGAAAATTCTGGCCCAATGATTTCTTGGGCTGCAGGCCGTGGGCGCGCAGCAGGGCGGGAACATTCAGCGGGGGCAAATCTAGGGAAGTCGCCATGGGACGTTCGCGGGAACCGGGGTGAGGAAATAGATGGTCACGTTGGAATGCCAGTTGGTGAAGTTCTCCTCATCATACCCCAGATCGATCCACGGAGTGCCGGGAATGCCGCCGCCCGTATCGGCGATGGTGCCGATTCCATAGCCGGGCACGTAAACGCGCTGCCCGGCGAACTGCGCGTACCACGACTGGGTGACGGCGATGATGCCCTTGGTGAGCGGGATGCCGCTGGCGGTGCTCTTGCTGCAGCGCCCCATGCCCTGCCGGCAGGGTGAATAGGATGTGGCGTAGACCGTGGCGGTGCGGTAGTACTCGATCTGCCCGTCGGGCGTGTCGAGGGTCTGAATGACCGGGCGGGTGCCCAACCCCACCACCTGAGTCTTGGGCTCGCTGACCACCCACTCCGCTTCGCTCTCTCGCGAGACTTCCGCGCCGTTCTCATAGCGCACGCGCTCGCGGGTGACCTTCAACCCGTACTGCCCGGGATCGATCACCTTGCGCGTGTCGAGGTCGGTCTCGGCGTCGGGCTGGTAGGTGCTCTCGAAGGGCAGCACCGTCTGCGCCAGCACCACATCTTCGCGCACGCGCGTCACGTGGATTACGCCGTCCGCCGGAAGCGGGTCACCCGCCGCGGGTTCGGAGAAATCCATGCCCTGCAGGGAGATCCCCGCCTCAGCCAGCGCCGCGCCCACCTGCTGCGCGGCGGAACGGGCCTGGATCACCTGCCCGCCGGCGTGGATCTCGAGCGGCACGGCGCGACGTAGCGTGGCATGAACGGCGGAAACCAGGCGGGTGGATGGGTCCGGCTCCAGGTGGTCGCCGGGGCGCAGGCTGATGCCGGCGTCCCACAGCGCGCCGGCCAGAGTCGGCGCGGCCGAGCGCAGCACACGCTCCTGGCCGTCTTCAACCAGGGTGATCTCCACCGCCGGGCGCACCTGCAGGGCGTAGTGCTCGCCGGGGGGCAGCGGCTGATCGGGCAGCACGCGCTGGCCGTCCAGATAGAGGTAATCATCCGCGCCCAGCATGATTCCGACCTGCGAGAGCAGCGCGCGCGGCATGCGCTCGCTGCTGGCCAGGTGGAACGGGATGCCCTGATAATCAATCGAAACCGGCCGGGCATGTTCGAACTGGATCTCTGAAACGCCGGCCAGCAGGCTGTCCGCGGGCGGTTCCACCCGGTCTTCCGGGCGAGGGTTAATCCCCGCGGCGCGCAGCGCGTCGCCCACCGTCAGCGCGAAGGTCGATACCGCCTGCGGCTGGCCGTCGACGACCACGGTGACCTGGCGCTGCAGGAAGAAAAACGCCAGCAGCGCGGCGACCACCACCAGCCCCAGCGGGATGAAGAATTGGGGTTTTCGTATCATCTTGCGCGAATTGTACCAGAGAGTAGGGGCTGGTGAAACCAAAAAGCACCCGCGCGGGGTGCTTTTTGTGTGCCGAGAGCCGGGATCGGACCGGCGACACCGCAATTTTCAGTCGCGTGCTCTACCAACTGAGCTATCTCGGCAGAACGTCCTGTGCGAACGTGCCCATATTCTAACGGCACATGGCGTGGTTGTCAAGAATACGGGGGGAAAGAAGTTGAATCCCCTCCCCACCTTACGAAAGGGTTAATTGGGAGGGTTTGACAATGCCCCTTCCAGCGTCTACAATGAAAAAGGTATGCTTCCATACCCGCTATCATCGATTATTTAAGGAGCGGCCGTGAGCAAGTGGGCAGGGAAAACCGTCATCGGGCTGACAGGCAATATTGGTACCGGCAAGAGTGTGGTGCGCCGCATGTTGGAACACCTGGGCGCATATGGGATTGACGCCGACGCGCTCGCCCACCGCGCCATCGCCAAAGGCGCTCCTGGGTACCAGCAGGTAGTGCAGATGTTTGGGCGCTGGGTGCTGGCCGCGGATGGGCAGATCGACCGCGCGCGGCTGGGCAAAGTGGTTTTCTCGGACCCGCAGGCGCTGGCCGAACTGGAAAAGATCATCCACCCGCTGGTGGATCAGGCGATTGATATTCTGGTGCGCCGCGCCACCCAGCCGGTGGTGGTGATCGAAGCCATCAAGCTGCTGGAAGTGGGGCTGGGCAAAAAGTGCGACAGCATTTGGGTCACCTATGCGCCGGCGCAGGAACAGGCTGCGCGGCTGGTGCGCAACCGCCGCATGAGCGAGGCCGAGGCCCGCCGCCGCATCGAGGCGCAGTCGCCGCAGGAACAGAAAATTGCCGCCGCCACGGTGGTGATCAA
>CALDSL010000336.1 GCA_937920255.1 uncultured Anaerolineaceae bacterium
GCACAAAGGCGTCTTTCAGCCCGCCGGTCAGCGGGCCGGGGCGGTAGAGCGCCAGCGCCACCATGAGGTCTTCGATTGACTGGGCGTGGATTTCCTTGAGCGTGGCGCGCATGCCGGGGCTTTCGATCTGGAAGCAGCCGATGGTGTTTCCGGAGCGCACGCGCGCCGCAGTCTCGCGATCTTCGGTGGGTATCGAATCCAGCACCTGCAGAGGCGAGGAAAACTCGGATCGCCGCCAGGAAAACAGGCGGTCGGCGACGTCGCCCAGCACCGTCAGCCCGCGGATGCCCAGCAGGTCAAGCTTGATGATCCCCAACGGCTCCAATGCTTTGTGGTCGAGCTGGGTGATGCGCACGCCCTTGCTGGCGCGCTGCACCGGCAGCAGGTCGGTCAGCGGGCCGGGGGTGATCACCACACCACCGGCATGCACCGACAGGTGGCGCGGGACGCCCTGCAGCGCGGCAGCCTGTTCGAACACTTTTTTGTGGCGCGGCGAGGTGTAGCGGCTTTCCAGCTCCCAGTAGGGTGATCCGGCCCCGGGGCGGGCTTCGTCTTGCGTTTCCATGGGCCAGAAAAAGTACGGCAGTTGCGCGGTGAGCTGGCGGACTTCGGCAGGCGAGAAGCCATGCGCCTTGGCCACATCGGAGAGCGCTGAGCGCGGGCGGTAGCGGTTGATGGTTCCCACCATAGCGACCCGCTCCGCGCCATAGTGCGCAAATACGTGCTGGATCACGCTGTCGCGCCGGCGCGAGCACAGGTCAGTGTCGATATCGGGCGGGGTGGCGCGCGCCGGGTTGAGAAACCGTTCGAAATACAGGTTGAGCGCCATCGGATCCGGGTTGGTGATGCCCAGGCAGTGCGCCACCAATGAAGACGCCGCCGATCCACGCGAGGAGATGGGCACGCCAGCCTCACGCGCAAACTGGACGATCTCCTGCATGATCAAAAACACCGGTTCAAAGCCCAGGGAAGTGATCACGCCCAGCTCGTGTTCCAGCCGCTGCTGGATTTGCGGCGTGATCTGACCGAAGCGCCGCCGCGCGCCGGCGTCGCACTGCTCACGCAGCACCTGAGCCGCATCTTTTCCCTCGGGCAGGTTCACGCTGGGGAAATGCCGCTGCCCCAGCGGCATGCACGGCTCACAGCGCGCCGACGCCTGCGCTGTGCCTGCCAGCGCGTCGGGGAAACCAGCGAACCGTTCGGCCATCTCGCGGCCGGTGGCGAAGCAGGCGCGCGGAGCGAGCAGATCAGCCGGCTGAAGCGCGGCCACGGGACGGTTGAGGCGAATGGCGGTCAGCGTGCGTTGCAGTTCTTCCTGTTCCGGCCGCAGGTAGAAGATATCCTGCGTGGCGGCAAGCGGTATCTCCAGCCCGCGCGCGACTTTGGCCAGCGCCGCGGCGCTGGATCGGTCGGACGGCCCCTGGATCTGTACCTCTGCATAAAACCGGCCGGGGAATGTGGCGCGCAGCTCGCGCAGCAGGCGTTCCAGAAGCACAAACTGGCCGCTGTTGGCCAGGTGGTACGAAAGTGAGCGCCGCCCGCCGCTCAGGCAAATAAGGTCTTCGCAGTGTGCCGCGAGCGCATCCAGCCGGCAGGGGGTGAACGAGTCGTTTTCGGCGGTATCCAGCAACGCGCCAGTCAGCGCACACAGGCTGGCCCACCCGCGCGGCGAAGTTGCCAGTACAACCACTGGTGTGTTCACGGCAACACCGGGGTGAGGCGCGTAAGCATCCGCCAGCGCCAGGGTCAGCTCCATGCCCAGGATCGGGCGCACGCCGGTAGCTTTACACGCCAGCGCAAATTCAACCGCCCCGCCCAGGTGCAGGTGGTCGGTCAGCGCCATGGCAGACATACCCGCCTGCGAGGCAGCCTGAACCAGGCTGGCAGGGTTGGCCAAACCTTGCAGCAGCGAGAAGCAGGAGTGCACGTGCAGGTGTGTAAAGTCAGTCAAGCGATGCTACCCATGTGGCGCGGATGAAAACGATTGTAACAGGATCCGTATCGGAACCGCGTCTCTACTGCTTAAACGTCTGACGGGTGAGAAAAGTTCCATCAAACAACCGCCGGAGCGGTATTGCTCCGGCGGTTTAGGTCAGGGTATCAGCGCCGCTTACTTCAACGTATTCTTGCGCGCGTTTTTGTCCTCGTCATCCGCGTAATTGAGGCCTTGCAGGGGATAGCGCATAGTGGCGGCGATCATCGCGCCGTCCGGCATTTCTGCCAGGTCATACGTATACACGAGCCCATTGTTGGCCAGGGTGTACTTCGCCGCCAGGTCGGCCAGGTCTTCGTCTTCCAGCTCTTTGCGCTTGTGGACGGTAACATCCTGGCTTTCGGGGTCAAAGCGCCCCCAAATCTTGCCCTCGTTGGACAGCATCAGAATGTCCACCTGTCCGAAAAAGGCGGCAGGAAGGATCTCCTGGATGCTTGTGGAGGCCTTGTGGTCATTCTTTAAAATGTGATAGCCTTCCAGAGCTTCCATGCGCGGCTGGTTCATGCGCGGCTCAACCATCGACCAGGCCTCGGCGTGCATCTCTTCCACCTTGCGGTCTTCCGGGTTGCCGGTCAGCGTTTCTTCCAGCAAATGCGGGTACTGGTTTTTCTCCCGGTAGATCGGCAGCAGGTATTCGACCCCGGCCAGAACCAGAGGCTGGTTGCTCTTGTTGATCAGCCGGTAAATGCCCCGTTCCAGAATGGTAAAGAAGCGCAGGATATCTTCTTTTTTGTGCGACTCATTGGATGAGCCTTTGCCGAAAAACATCGCGGCGCGGGTGCCGCCCTGCACGGGTTGGGCGTTGGTGTGAAAGTTGAGCGTCTGCGTGATGTGTTCATCTCCCAGTGCGTCCTGCATGCTGGTGGGTACGTCGCCCATGTCAACCAGCGTGCATTCGCGCCGGTCGCAGTCGAACAGGCGCACGTTGTCAATACTGAGCGCCAGCAGGTAAAAATGCCCGTTGCCCTGTAGCAACGGGAGCAGCGGGCGGGTATAAAACCGGTCGTTGACGATGGCGCAATCCTCCACGCTGGCATGCAACCGTATCGTGCGGAATGTATCCGGGGAGCGGAATACTGCCAGCCCTTCGCCCTGGTGCTGCCAGTAGTCGCCGTTATCCACCAGTTCGACCAGCGGCGTAAGCAGGTCGCGGATATCACCCGCGCCCCAACCTTTTTCCTGGAGCAGCGCTTCAACCTGCGCAATGCTGTTCTTGAGATGTATTGGATTCTCAAGCGTTTCCTGGCCTACTTTTCGTGTAGGCATGAAGATGGAGATCATTGGATCTCCTTCCTGATTCATCAACTGTTCCAGATCTTCACGGGTAAATGCATCCATAATCTCTCGCTTTCTGAAAGAACCGGCACAACCCCCTGTTCGCGCGGAAATTCGTCCTGCGCGTTAGCCGACAAAATGAACCATGTTGCTCCCGTCCATCCCACGCAGGAGCGAAACCAGCTCTGAAGAACGCTCGTCTTCGGTGCGCAGAATAAACAGTACGCTGCCGTTCTTAATCCCGTTGGTGAATTTTTGCGCCGTGGGCTTGGGCAATCCAAAACCGGTAAATGCGCCCGGCATGCCCGCGTCCTGAGCGCCTGCCGGCGGGGTGGACGCGGCGCTGGTGAGCATGTTTGCCATCTCGCCCACCGCGATGATTTTGCCCAAACCAGGAGATGCCACGGGCTGTTTCCCGGAAAGCATCTGGTCTAAATGGGCGACGCTGCCGTTGCTGCTGCCTGTCACCGGGATGGGCGTGCCGCGCACGCCCGGTTCCAACGCGTTTTTTGCAACCTGGGCCAGAACAATCAGGTTCATGTGGCCCTTGGGAAACTTGCGGTCCACCAGTGCGTCCACAGCGCTGCGCGCCGTCTCCACCTCGGGAAACAGGCAAAACACAGTTTTCATAGCATAACCTCCCTCTATTCGATTGTTATCAGGGTCATGTAATCGGAAACGGCCAGAACTTCCTGTCAGCCGTTTGGGTGTAGAGGCTATTTCGCGATACGCCGGAGCGAGGAATTTCCGGCAGTCCAATGCAAAGTCAAAGCAGCAAAATTAAGGTATCCAGATTTCCCAGCCGGCGTAGATCCGATTCGGGTCGGTGATTGCGCCCGGGTTGGCGGCCAGGATGGCATCCACGCTGGTGCCGTAGGTGAGGGCAAGCGAGGCCAGCGTGTCTCCTCGTTGGACGGTGTAGGCAAACGGCGCGCGCGCCGGAGCGACCGCATAGCTCGTCACGGGAACCTGCTGTGGAACCTGCACGATTTCCGGTTGAACCACCGTGTTGGAAACCGCCTGGCCTTCAGCCTGGGCAACGGCCGCCAGCGGGCTGTCGTCGAGGACGATCACCTGACCGGCCACGGGCGTATTTGCGTCCACCAGATTGGGGTTGAGCGCCAGTATGGAGGTCGTGGTCGTATTGCAACGATAAGCAACGGAAGCCACCGTCTCGTCGGCATTTCCAACGGTCGTATTACCGCATTCACGGGCAGCGCCCTCGCCATTGACCGCGATACCGTTGCCTGAGACAGGTGTGGCGATGGCAATGATAAAGAGAATAAAGGCGAGGATAATAAACACTTTAAAAGCGTTTGCACCCCCACTTTCCACTCTTCTGTTGTCATACGGATACTGTGCCATCACTTCCACCTTTGCTGCCGCGCCTCTGGCCGGATTGCCAGCACGCGCGCGGTAATATCAGCATAAGCGGAAGTGCTCTTACGGACAATCAGGATGTTTCAATAGCATAGATAAGGAGAATCCCCCACGTTGATTGTGGAAATCCCTGCGAAGCTTAATCGTACGGATACACCACGCTGCCATAGTAACTATCGAACGTTCCGAAGATATAGCGACGCGCGGTGCGGTCCGAAACCTGCGCCGAGAAGAGCGATGGCGCGTAGGCGTACACCCGCGCTTCCGGGGGGACGCGCATGGCATCCAGCAGCGTGGCGAAAATATTGGCATGACTGGCAGGGTAAGCGGTATCTGCCTGCAGGCCGGGTTGCTGGATGATAAACAGCGGCACGCACGCCTCGGGGCGTGTCGTTCCCGAATGTGGCCAGCTTTCTCCATTTTCGCTCAGCGTTTGCCCATGATCGGAGGTATAGATGATGATGGTATTGGCTGGTAGCCCGTCCGGGCCGATGAGTTCTTGAAAAAACCGGTCAACATTATAGAGAATCCCGTTATCATACGAATTGGAAATTTCCAAATACTGGTGATAATCATAGCCGTTGTCTTTGAGGACAGGCTGCCAGACCCCAGCGTTTTGGGGATAGCGCATTGGGTAAGGGAAATGCACGCCGGATTTGTTGACCCAGATAAAGTTGCCAGTGGAGGAATGGATGATTTCATGGATTTTCCGCGCGGCGACGAAATCGATATCGTACACGGGCAGGCTGTCGGCGAGATCCCGCGGCCGGTACCAGTAGTCAATCGCCACCTGGTCGGCCGGATGAACCAGCCATAACGTGTCCATTTGCGCGTCCAGGTGATAGGTGTGGTAGCCGGCGGCTTTGGCGTAGTGGAAGATGGTGGGCACCCGGCGGGCGTTTTGCGCCGTGTCGGGCATGTCTGTGATCCCGGTGACCAGGTAGACGTTGGAATTGAGGCTCATGGTGGCGCTGGCCGCGGCCTCGCCCCAGTTGGTGAGCAATCCGTCTTTCTCCAGATGCTCGAGATAGAGGGTGGTCTGGCGGTGGTAACCGTTCAGGCTGAGCCGGTCGCATCGCACGGATTCGTCGACCACCAGAATGATATTATTCTCCGGCGGCTGGGCCGGGTAGGCGGGAATTTCGGCGCGCGGCCCGCGATAGCTGGTGATCAGTTTTAAGCTGGTGAAGGTGAACGTGCGTAGCCCAGCTTCGAATGAAACCGTCGGAAACGTGCCGCGGCAGTAGGAGAAGATGGCCGTGTAAAATACGATACTGGCCGCCAGCACCGCAAGCAGCCGGTACCAACTACCGCGAATACGCCGTAAGAGCATCAGGCAGACGCCGAAAACCAGCGCCGGCCCCAGCGCCCTCAGCAGCGCACTGGTATAGGATTCCATCGCGTTTTGGATGAGTTGCGTGTTGGCGGCGGTCAGGCCGGTCTCATAATCCTGAATAATGGAGAATCGGCCCACCGCGGATACATAGCTGTATTCGGTGATCAGAGCGGCCAGAAACAACAGAAACGTGAAAACCCGCCCGATAAGCCCCGCTGTCAGCGCAGCCCAGAAGAACAGCACCATCAGCGCAATCGAGACGGCCGTCACCAGCACCTGTACGGCCGGCGAGAATACTTCCAGAAAGTCGTGCACCTGAAATGGCAGAACCAATTGTTCGTACACGAATAGGGCGGCAGTGAGAATGACTGCCAGGATAAATGCACGCGTTTGAAACGGCTGTAGAATTTTCCAGTTTTTCATTGGGATCGATCAAGCTGCTTGCGGAATGCCGGCTGTGATTGGGAGGAAATTCCCCCGGAACGCATTGTACCACGGTCGTGAATGGCGGAGGTTGCATCTGGGAAAAATGCTATACTGGTGCAACCGCGCTCGCTGCGCATAGATTGGTCGAGGATGGTGAGGAATGAAACGGCAAAACATGGAAAACGAAACAAACCCGGAAGAACAGACGAACCCGGATCTCAATAAGGCAGCGCGAATGCGCAAGCAAACCCAGGACCAGCGCCTGTTGGAATCACCGAAACCGGATGAGCACGCGGCATTCACGCACACCGACCCGTGGCGTGTTTTGCGCATCCAGGGTGAGTTTGTGGAAGGCTTCGAGACGCTGGCCGAGCTTGGCCCGGCAGTGTCGATTTTTGGCTCGGCGCGCGTGGCGGAGGACGACCCGGTGTACCAGGCGGCGGTGGAAACCGCGCGGCTGCTGGCCGAGGCGGGTCTGGTGATCATCACTGGCGGCGGGCCGGGCATCATGGAGGCGGGTAACCGTGGAGCCAGGCTGGCCGGAGGAACTTCGGTCGGGTTGAACATCGAGTTGCCGTTTGAGCAGGGAACCAACCCGTATGTCGAATTGGCGGTCAATTTTCACTACTTCTTTGTGCGCAAGACGATGTTCGTCAAATACGCCCAGGGGTTTGTGATCTTCCCGGGAGGTTTCGGCACACTGGACGAGCTGTTTGAATCGTTGACGCTGATCCAGACTGGCAAGATTTCGAATTTCCCCGTCATCCTGTACGGCTCGCAATACTGGTCGGGCCTGCTGGAATGGCTGAGAAATACCATGCTGGCAGAAGGCAAGATCGCCGAGGCAGATATGCGCTTGATGGTCATCGCGGATACGCCGGAAGAGGTGCGCAACCTTCTCATTTCAGCCATGATCGAAGGCGGTTGGTGCGAAACCTGCGAAGCCGAAGCGCGCGAAGAGACCCGGCGAGCCTACCAGCGCAAATAGCCGGCCGCACTTCGTGGTTTGACTTCTGCATGAACAATCAAGCAGGGACCCAGTTTCCAGGCATATTCCCTCGCTGGGATACCAATTCGTCCATTAATGTGTTATACTGCTCCAGAGTATTTTGTAAGTAGATAGCAATTATCATATTTATTTAGAGAATACTTGGGCTGAGGTATGCCTCCGCCCAATTTTTTATGCCATGAGGTTTTTGTGAGTTTCGATACGTTTTCATTTCACCCGCAGATTCGGGCGGGTATTCAAGCGGCCGGATATTCCACGCCGACACCGATCCAATCGCAAACAATTCCCCCCGTGCTTTCCGGGCGCGATGTTCTGGGCCTGGCCCAGACTGGCACCGGAAAAACGGCGGCTTTCGCGCTGCCAATTTTGCAGCACCTGCTCAAACGCCCGCGCGGCAAAGTGCGCGCGCTGGTCATCTCGCCGACCCGCGAGTTAGCCGAGCAGACGCACGTCGCCTTCAAGGCGCTGGGACGGCAGACCGGGCTGCGCTCGGTAACGCTCTACGGCGGCGTCAGCGCCCTGCCGCAGACCCGCGCCCTGCGCGAGGGGGTGGAAATCGCCGTAGCCTGCCCCGGCCGCCTGCTGGATCTGATGAACCAGCGCATCGCCGATCTGAGCGCTGTGGAAATCGTGGTGCTGGACGAAGCCGACCAGATGTTTGACATGGGGTTTCTGCCATCCATTCGCCGCATTTTGGCGGCCTTGCCAAAGAACCGGCAGACGCTGTTATTTTCCGCCACCATGCCGCCGGAGATCCGCTCGCTGGCGATGGAGATGCTGCGCAAGCCTGTGACGGTTGAGATCGGCGCATCGCGCCCGGTTGAATCCGTGCGCCAGGTATTGTGCCCGGTGGAATCGGATGGCAAGTACGATCTGCTGCTCGACCTGCTGCACAAAGCCGGCGAAGGTCAGATTCTGGTCTTCACCCGCACCAAGCACCGCGCCAAGAAAATCGCCACGCAACTGATCAAGGCCAGTATTTCCGCCACCAGCCTTCAGGGCAACCTGAGCCAGGGAGCGCGGCAGACGGCCATGGATGGTTTCCGCAGCGGTCGCGTGCGAGTCATGGTGGCGACGGATATTGCCGCGCGCGGGATTGACGTTTCGCAGATCTCGCACGTGATCAATTATGACGTGCCTGATACCGCGGAAGCGTACACGCACCGCATCGGCCGTACCGGCCGCATGTCGCGCCTGGGAACTGCTTACACGCTCGCCACGCAGGACGACAGCCAGATGGTGCGCGCGATCGAACGGCTGGTCGGCCGCCCACTGGAGCGCATGAACGCGCCGCGCGGCAACACCGTTGCCACGCCAGTAGCGCGCGTTGAACCACGGCCAACCCGAACAGGTTACCCTTCACGCCGCGCCGCGTAACGTTTATCGGTTTTACGATAACTGCCGCACGAGCGGGCGCAGTTCCAGCCACCACTGCTCTTTCTGGCGCTGGTGTTCTGCGTCGATCATGCGCGTGTAATCTTCCATGTTGTGGATCTTAATCGATCCGCTCTGAACGCCGATAAAAGCGCCGTCATGGGTGCGTTCCTCACCCTGCCGGGTGAGGTATTCAACGCAGCGGGTGGCAAGCCGGGTGGCCTGAATACGGTCAAAGGGCGAGGGATTGCCACCCTGCTGCATGTGTCCCAATACGGTGGCGCGCACGTCAAATAGTTCGTGGCCTTCTTCTTCGAACAGCGCGGCCATAAAATCGGCAGTGTAGAGCGGGTTGGCCTTTTCGTTGCGGATGACCAGGCTGATGCGCTTGCCCTGCCGGAATTCGGTGATCATCTGCTTCAGATCTACTTCCAGATCGGCCAGTTTGACGCCTTCCTCATTCATGTACACGCGCTCCGCGCCGCTGGCCAGACCACTCATCTGCGCCAGGTAGCCGCAGTAACCGCCCATCACTTCGACCACGAAGCAGCGCCGCGTGGCAACCGCGGACTGCTTGATTTTGTCCAGCACTTCGACAATGCTGTTGAGCGCGGTGTCCGCGCCTACGCTCAGCTCGGAACCGGGCAAATTGTTGTCGATCGACGCCGGCAGGCAGATCATGGGGATGTTGAAAGCCGGGAACAGGTCGCGCTGGGAGTAAATCTTATGCGCGGCTTCGTAGGCCGACCACCCGCCGATCACCAGCAGCCCTTCGATTTCGGCTGTTTCCAGCGTACGCGCGATGGAATACATTTCCCGGTTGGTGAGAACTTTGCGGCTGACGCCCAGTCTGGTGCCGCCCATCGATCCCCAGCCGTGCACATCCATCCACGAATATTCTTCCATGTCGCCGGTGATCAGCCCTTCAAAGCCATTGTGCACCGCGTAGACGGTATGACCCTGATCAATCGCCATGCGCACCGCGGCGCGTACGGCGGTATTCATCCCCGGCGATGGCGCGCCATCGGTCAGAATCGCCAGGCGCAGCCGGCGCAGATCCGGGTTGGGCGGATGCGGCAGGGCGCGGATCAGCGTGCGTAAAATCTGGAATTGTTCCTTGAAGCTGCCGCCGCGCAGATCCATGGCCAGCTCGTAATCCTGGTCGGCGATGGCCTGCGCCACGGCCTGGGTTTTCTTCACGCATTCCATCAACGGCTGGCGGGTGATGCGGTTGTAGCGCATGCCGATCACCTGCGGTTCATTTTCCGGAGCGGTGGCCAGCAGTTCTTTAACCGCCGCGTTTCCCAACATCGTGCTCATCCAGCGATCGAATGCGCTGGGAGCGCCGCCGCGTTGGGTGTGGCCGAGGATGGTCACGCGCGCATCCTCGCCCAGGCGCTCCTCCAGCACTTTGCTCACCTGCGCGCTGGTGATGGGTTTGCCGTAGCGGTCGCGCGATCCCTCCGCGATGATGACCATGCTGTGGCGGCGGCCATTTTTCCGCCCCTGGGCGACAACATCGCACATCAACGATTCCCAGTCATCCGTTTCTGGCGGGCTTTCGGGAAGGAATACCCAATGCGCGGTACCCGCCAGGGTGCTCATCAGCGCCAGGTAACCGCAGTTGCGGCCCATCACTTCGACCACAAAGGTACGCTGGTGGCTGTCCGCCGTGCTGCCAATCTGGTCCAGTGCGGTGGTGATGCGGTGCAGCGCGGTATCCGCGCCGATGGTCATATCCGTTCCGGTGAAATCGTTATCGATCGACCCCACCAGCCCAACGATGCCCAGATAGGGGTGCTCATCCGCGAGCGACTGCGGTATTTCCTGCTTGGCAACCAGTTCGGCCAGCAGCGCGCTCCATTCCTGGCGGAAGAGATTCGCGCCGGTCAGGCTGCCGTCGCCGCCAATCACCACCAGGCGGTCGACGCCCAACTGCACCAGGTTCCTGGCTGCCCGCAGCCGGCCTTCGTGGGTGCGAAATTCCGGTGAGCGCGCGGTGCCGATGATGGTGCCTCCGCGCTGCATAATCCCGCCGACGTCATCCCAACTCATCTCAACAATACGCTCGCCGCCTTCGATCATGCCCATGTAGCCTTCGTAGATCGCATGCACCCGCGCCCCCATGCTGATGGCGGTGCGGACGACAGAGCGAACCGCGGCATTCATGCCAGGCGCATCGCCCCCGCTGGTGAGGACACCGATCGCTTTCTTCGGTTCAAGTGTGGTCATATGGTTCTCCTTACGAAACGGCCTTACGGGCGTGATGGGATGACAGGTGTTTGGAACAGCCGCGATCGTCCGGCCAACATTGGCAGATTCATTCCGGTGATGGGCGCACGTGCACAATGCTCCCTATTATTATAGGAGAGAAAGCGCGCGTATTCACAATAATCGACGGGAAAGATTGCCGCCCCGGCGGGGAATTATCCCCCGCGCAGGAACAGCAGATACAGACCGCCGATATATACCATAATCAGGGCCAGCGCGTCAATCTCCAGGAACCATAACCGGCGCTCGATGCGCGCCAGGTTACCGATGAGCGCCATGACGGTCATCAGCAGCCCGATGATCGCGGTGAGCAGGAAGGCTGGTTCGATCACGGTTAAGAACCGCCCTTGCAGATAAAATACATCCGTCAGACCCAGGGCAAACATATTGAACATGTTGCTGCCAAACAGGTTGCCGATGGCCATATCATCCGCTCCAATTTTGATCGCCGCCAGGGTCGTAACCAGCTCGGGTAACGAGGTGACGATGGCAACCAGCGTCGTACCGATAAAGGATGTTCCCAACCCGGTAATCTCGGCAATGTCGCTGCTCGAGCGAACCAGCATGGGCGTAATCGCTACCAGCACCCCGGCCGCGATACCGAATCCGATGATACCCCGCAGCAGGCTGGGATACTTTTCGGGGATCTCTTCTTCAACCGAAACGATGGTCGTGTCATTTTTCTGGATGAGATACACGCCCAGCACATAAACCAGGATCAGAACGATGCTGTCTACACCGACCCAGCCAATTTGAAGATCAATGTCCGCGAGGATAAAGAAGATCGCCAGACCAATCATGAAGACTGTCAGGCTGCCGGTAAGCGAATGCTTGAGCATCGCCTTGCGCAAAATTCGCTGCTGCCTGCCTGCCATGTCGACGATTGCCAGCATGACCATGTTGAACATGTTGCTGCCCAACAGGTTCCCGGCCGCAAGATTGGGAACGCCCTGCGAAATCGAGTTAAAAGTCGTCAAAACCTCTGGTAAAGAAGTGGCGCCCGCCATCAATAGCAGGCCGACAAACATTCCTCCCAATCGCGTGCGAATGGCGATAATATCCCCGTACTTTGCCAGTTGCGTGGCGGCGAGAACGATCACCGCCGAACTAATCAAAAACTCCAACCAGACCATTATGCAATACTCCTTCTCCCTGCGATATTACTCCTGCTTTTTCCCCACAACCCCTTTGGCAAAGCTCAGCGGCCAGGCAATAAAGATCCCTGTATTGGGATCGTTAAAATCGCCGATCACGCTTTCCGTGATTTCCAGGCAGCGCTGGATTGTCTCTTCGTTTTCCACAACGGTCAGCAGAGTATTATTTCCCCGTTCCGCGTCCGCACCGCGAAAGGTGTAGCGCATCGGTATGGAAAGATGATCACCAAGCCGGTGGATGCCAGTACTTTCAATGATGGTAATGCCTTTGATCCCGTTTTTGTACCAGGCTTTCAGAACCTTATCGCGCATTCCTGGTTCATCGACCACACATAAAATCATAAACATGAGATTCCCTCCTTTGCCTCTTCCAGATCTTACAGGTACTGTTCGATCGAAACCGATTAGTCGGCAAAATGATTATACGCGAACCAGAAAATCAGGCTGGCGATGGTGCAGGTCAGCAGCATCACAGGCAATCCGCGCCTGATCCACAAAGCGGATGTGATCGGGTTGCGCGTTTTTTCAGACAGAATGGCCACAATGATATTAGCCGATGCGCCGATGATGGTGGCGCAACCGCCGAAGCCTGCGCCAAACACCAGCGCCCACCACAAGGGCGTAGGGTTGATGCCCACTTCCGCCAAGCCCTCGATCACAGGGATCAGCGCGATGGTGATGGGCACATTGTCGACCACAGCCGACAGCCCGGCGACGATCCAGATGAGCAGAATGCCAAACAGGGCAGGAATAAAGGTGGAACCCTTCTCCAGCAACGAGATGAGCAGATCTAGCGCGCCTGATTTATCGATACCCCCGACCACCACAAACAGGCCGATAAAGAACAGCAGCACGTTCCATTCGACATTCTTAAAGGTTTCATCCATTGATGGGCGAACAACGATCAGCGCGACTGCCGCTGCGGACAGAGCAACGTAGGATGGCGTCAGATCGAGAAGACTGTGCAGGAAAAACAGGGCGATTGCTCCGCCAATGATTACCAGAACGCGCATCGCGGTGCGGCGATCGTTGAGCGCTTCCGATGGGATCATTTTCATCACCGCTTCGTGGTTCTCCGGCACGATGCGCAGTTCTTTGCGGAACAGGAATAACAACAGTGCCAGCGCCGCCACCCAGCAGACCAGCACCACCGGAAGCGCGTGCACCAGAAAATCGGTAAACGAAAGATTTGCCGCAGACCCGATCAGCACATTGGGGGGGTCGCCGACCAGGGTGGCAACACCGCCAGTGTTGGAAAGCAGCGCCTCGGAGATCAGATATGGCGTGGCAGATGTTCCGAGCACTTCGCTGATGAGGATGGTTACCGGAGCGATTAAGACAATGGTAGTGACGTTATCCAGGAACATGGATAGAACAGTGGTAACCCCGCCCAGCAGCACAAACAGCCGTATGGGTATGCCTTTTGAGAGGCGGGCGGTTGATACCGCGACGTACTCGAAGAAACCGGTCGGCTCCAGCAGGGCGACCAGCACCATCATCCCCAGCAACAGGCCCAGGGTGTTCCAATCGATGGAGGCAATGGCATCCTGCTCGGAATAAAAGCCCAGCAGTTTGCCCGCGCCAACCATCACCGCTGCCCCAGCCATGGCGACGATGGTGCGGTTGATTTTTTCGGAGAAAATTAACCCCAGACAGGCGATGAAAATGAGAGAAGAAAGCAGGATGGCGAGCATGCTTCCTCCTCAGACCCAATCTGCCAGGATCGTCACCCCGATGTCGACGCGCGACGCAATGCCCGTAAGCTGGCCATGCTCATCGACAACTGGCATATCATGCAGATCGTGCAGCAGCATGAACGAGTACGCTCGCAAGAGCCCGCTGTCTTCGTGCACAGTAGTGGCCGGGCGCATAAAATCGGTTACCGGTTTCGCGAGAATTGCGTCGGTGGGACGGTAGTGCTCCAGCGCGCCAAAATCGCCGAGAAAATCCAGGTCATCCTGCAGGGAGAAGGAGGATGGCAGCGCAAATTTGAGGAAGTCGCGCAGGCCTACAACGCCAACCGGCCGGTGGTTGCCATCTACCACCGGCAGCAGCCCGATATGTTTCAGTACGAGAAGCGATATGGCTTCACGCACGGTGGCTGTCGCAGGAACGGAAAACACATTGATCTTCATGCAGTCATGAATGTTCATGGTCCAATCCTCCCATTCTTCCAACGACTTCCTTCAAAATGAAACGGATTGCTGACGGAGCGCTGTGTGGCTGTTGCGCTGTGGTTTACCGCAGCAACTCTCAAGTGGATGTGTCATCATCAAACGTGTACGGCAAGCGGTCTCTCCCCAGCGCGTCGCGCACGGTGTTCAACAGCAGCCGCTTGAGGATTTCATAAAATGAGATGCCGTACATATCCAGGATAACCGAAAGAGCCACTTCCAATTCTTTGGGGCCAAAGGCCGGATTGCAGTTGGTGTCGATAAAAAAGTAACGCCCGGATTGATCAAGACGGACATCGAACTTGCCGTAATCGTACATGCCGGTCACGTCAAAGGCCTTTTTGACATACTCGCGCAGGATGGGATCATCGTATTTCGTATAGCGAAAGACCGTTTCGCTGTTGCTGATCCACTGGTCTTCAAAGGTTGTAAACAGGTATTTATCGTCCAGATGGTGAAAAACTTTCTCGGCCAGGTAGACCTTCTTATTCATCCCTTCCAACAGGATGCAGGTAATTTCACGGCCGGCAATGAATTCTTCCACCAGAACAGGTTGTTTATAGGTCTGGATCAAAAACTTGAGCCGGTCTTTCAGGTGTTTTTCGTTTTCCGAGATCGCATCCTTGGTGATTTCGACCGCCCCGTGGATGGCGTTGAGCTTGGAGATCAGCGGGTAGCGCAGGGTCGCATCCAGGTTGTCGCCGGGCGCGTTGATCAACTGGTAATGGGGCACCGGGATGCCGTTTTGCTGGAGCAGCTTTTTTACCAAAAACTTGTTGGTGTCCAATGACATGCCCAAAATATCCGCGCCGGTGTAGGGAATATCCATCAGTTCCAGCACTCCCGGTATGGCGGATGAAAGGGCTTCATTGCCTTTGACCGAATCAACCAGGTTGATGACCATCTCGGGTTTGTCTTTGTGCAGCAGAAACGGCAAACGGTCATTGCCGGGATACAAGCACACATTGATGCCCAGCGTGGAGAGGTAGTTGGCGATGATGCGCGCGTCGTCTTCCGCGCCTCGCTCGGTGATGTACTGCGCCTCGGTCGGAAAATACTCTTTCTTTACGTCGCTGTAAATGATCCCGACTTTCCTGGGCAATTCAAAATCTTCGCCGTTTTTATCCACACGGGTTTTTCTCATCTGCATCTATATTCCTTTGTCGCGTGGTGATGGTAGTGGCTGGAAGAACAAACCGGCCGTCCGAAAACAGGACGCCTTCAATATCTACTTAGATTATACGGTACAGCGGACAATAGGCGGAATATTGGCAGCCGAAATCGACCCGCCCTTGTGGGCTGGTTGGGCATTTTCCTGTGGAATTTCTATTCGTACGGAACGATCACCCGTACCTGCGTGCCGTTCTCTTCGGATGAATGGATCAGCAGCCTGCCGTTCACCTCGTCGGCGCGCTCGCGCATGCCCACCAGGCCCAGATGGCCTCCGCGCGCCAGTTCCAGCCAATCATCCGGCAGGTCAAAGCCCTTTCCATTATCCACTACCTCCAGAACGACCCCTTCTTCCTCCATGGTCAGGGACACATTCACCTGGTCGGCATGCGAGTGGCGAAGAATGTTGTTCATGCTCTCCTGATAAATGCGGAAGATGGCGGTGCGGGTATCCATGGGCAGGGAATTTCCATCTTCCATCACCTGGTGGTGAATGGTAATGTCGGGATGAAGGATCATGATTTCTTCGCTGTGGTAGCGGATGGCCTTTGCCAGGCTCAACTGGATCGCGTTGGGCGGGCGCAGGTCATTGCATGCGTTGCGGAGCTCGCGCACCTGCGCCAGAATGTTTTCGCGTACGTGCGTCAGGTCCGATTCCTTGCGATCTTCCGGAGTGATGATCATCGAATATACCCGGTATGAAAGCCCGAGTAAATCCTGTATCGGGCCGTCATGCAGATTGCGGGCAATGCGCAGACGCTCATCCTCGCGTTGCTTCATCACGCGGAATTTCAACTCGCGCTCGCGCGCAGCCGCGCGTTTCTGCTCAGTCAAATCGGTGATCACCAGGCAAACGCCCCTGTGACCATCCACTTCTGCCGCGCTGCCCGTAATGAGCACCGGAGTCGTCCTTCCACCCGAACCAATGAGAAGAAACTCGGAGGTTTCGTAGCCATCCAATCCGCTGGTAACCAGGCCGCGGAACAGGTCGGTTTGCTCGGCCGGCAGAAGATGATAAAACGGTGTTCCAAGCACTTTTTCGAGTGGTTTCCCCACCATTTCCGCCAGTCGCCGATTACAGTACAGGATCGTGCCGTCGGATGCGATGTTTGCCGCTCCCTCGTGGATGCTCTCGACCATCACCCGGTAAGCGTAGTCGGCGCCGGTGAGCGTATACACCCGTTCGCCGTGATCGCCGTACACGACCAGGGCGTCGACTTCACCGGTACTGATTGCCCGCAGCGTTTCTTCCGCCTCTGCCAGGCGCACCTTCAACTCCGCGTTCTGGGCTTCCAGATCGGCGATTTTTTGGGCAAATGGATCCGATTCATCGCTCATTTCATTCGTCTGTATTGTTCCGTTCTTCCAGCGGTAGTAAATTTAAACCTACAAGGACCCGCTCGGAGGAAGTAAGATCACCGATGATGCGGCGTAG
The DNA here is from genome assembly GCA_937920255.1 of uncultured Anaerolineaceae bacterium. Lineage (GTDB taxonomy): Bacteria > Chloroflexota > Anaerolineae > Anaerolineales > Anaerolineaceae > CALDSL01. Next base: position 16,998 of record CALDSL010000336.1, read on the forward strand.
TGGCAGGGGCAGCGATTTGATCAGCGTTGGCGCAGCCAGCACCTGTTCGCTGCGGGCAAGGTCCGGCTGCTGGTAGATGTCGATTACCTCCAGGCTGTAGCGACCTTTCAGATTGGTCTCGCAGATTTCCCGAATGTTTTCGATCGCGAGTGCCGACCGCACGGAATTACCGGCAATGAACAAGCGCAGGACATATCGCTTGTATTTCTCGTCTTCAAGCGCCTTCTCAAAATCGTTGGTAACATCGTTCTCGGCATCATTATCCATTATTCAATACTTTCTGGTGGGGCGTTGCGGTTTTTGGCCGCGGTCTTCGAACGCAGATCAAGACCGACCAGCACCCGTTCGGTGTTTGATAAATCGCCAATAATCTTTTTGACTGGCTCTGGCAGCTTGCGAACCAGCGTGGGTATGGCCAGAATTTGATCGCCGCGGGCTAACGTTGGGTTTTCCAGGAGATCGACTACCTCGATCTGGTATTTCCCGGCCAGGTGTTCTTCGCATATCTTCTTCAGGTTGGCGAAGGCTTTGAGCGAGTTGGGTGTCTGTCCCGCCACGTACAGCCTCAGCTCCCAGATCTCATCGTCAGATCCAGTATCACCGGAAGTGTTGTTGTCGCCGAAAGGTGAGTCAGCCAATTTCTACTCCTCCTGTTTTTGTGAAGAGCCATCCCCACCCTGGGCCCGGATGATCGATTGCGTGTTTTCAACATGAAGGTTCTGGAATTCAGAATCCTGAGCAAACTTGGCCTGTAACATCAATTCCGCTTCTTCCAGCTCTGCCTGCAGCGCGGCGATCTGACTGTTGACCAGCAGCCGCTTGCGTTCCAGCTCGCGCTGTTTTTGTTCAACTTCCAGTTTTTGCCTCAGCCGTGCTTCCCGTTCACGGCTCTGCTGGGCGATACGCTCTGAGCCGATGACAATTCCCTGGGGTTCCACGACGATATCGACCAGTTGTATTCCCTGCGATGTGATGAGAAACTCTGCAACTCTGGTGGAGTGCGCCATGCCACGCGATTTTAGAATATCCAGCCGCCGGTTGCGTTCGCCGTTGCTTTCCAGGTTGCGCAGCGCGATCCATGTATCCATCAATGAGGAAACTTCGCCTTCGGTAGTATGTTCTTGCGAATGCCCATGCACCAGGCTGGTAAAGATGCTGGTAATGCCTTTCATTTTGAGATAATCAATCAGGCGCACCAGCATCGACTTGACCTCGGTGTTCGAGGCGATGCTGATCATATTGGTCAAAGGATCTACAACGATAAGGTCTGGCTGAACCATCTCGATTTCTTTCAACATGGTCAGCAGGTGCATTTCGATACCATAAAATGATGGCCGGGTGGCATGGAATTTCAACAGACCCTGATCCTGCCATGTTTCTAAATCGATTCCAATCGACCGCATGTTGCGGATAATCTGGCTGGATGCCTCTTCAAACGCAAAGAACAGGCAGCGCTCGCCGCGCCGGCAGGCAGCATCGATCACTGAAGCGACCAGGCTGGTCTTGCCGGTTCCTGCGCTTCCAGAGATGAGATTGGTGCTGCCGCGGAAAAAACCCTTCCCATCCAACATCCGGTCCAATTCAGGCACGCCGCTTGATACGAACTGATTGGAAACTGAATAATTCAAGCCCGAGGATGTGATTGGTTGAACCCATAGTCCCTCGTTGTCGATCAGGAACGGGAACTCATCGGTGCTGTGACTCGATCCGCGGTATTTCACCACGCGCAGGGTGCGGCTGGAAATTTTATCGGTGATGCGATTATCCAACAGGATCACGCAGTCGGACACATATTCTTCCAGACCGTAGCGAGTGAGGGTGCCATCCCCGCGCTCGCCGGTGACAACGGCAGTCAGGTTGCGGCTTTTCAACCAGCGGAACAGGCGCCGGATTTCGGAGCGCATGATGTTCTCATTGTTGAACCCGGAAAAAATGGTTTCGATGGTGTCCAGAACCACGCGTTTTGCGCCGACGGTGGCTACAGCAGCGGCCAGCCGGATGAACAAGCCTTCCAGATCGTACTCGCCGGTTTCTTCGATCTCGCTGCGCTCGATGTAAACGTGATCGACAAAAATCTTTTTCTGGTCAATCAGTTCTTTGAGGTCGATCCCCAATGAGGCAAGGTTTTTTTCCAGTTCTTCCTGGGTTTCTTCAAACGTCGTGATAACGCCCGGTTCGCCGTATTCCACCGCGCCATTGACCACAAATTCGCTTGCCAATAAAGATTTGCCACTACCCGGTCCGCCAGCGACAAGGGTGATACGGCCTTGCGGTAGCCCGCCGTTTAATATTTCATCCAGCCCTTGAATGCCAGTCGGTGATTTTATCAGCACGTTTCTCGCCGTTACCATCGCGCCACCTTCTTATAAGGGTTGTTTAGATCATTCCATATCAGCATACTATATTCAAAAAAGTGTGTCAAATCAAATTCAACCCATCTTCGGCGCCTGCCCGGTTACTCGTCAGGCTTGAAAAAATCAACCAGGAGGTGATTGAATTGCTGTGGCTGCTCGCGCATGGGCCAGTGACCGGCGTTTTGGATCACTTCCAGCCGGGCATTGGGAATACGCCTGGCGGCTTCCTGTGACGCGGTCAGTGGCACCAACCTGTCTTTCGCGCCATGGATGATCAGCGTGGGCGCATGGATTTCGCCCAGCCGGTCCATGAAGCAGGTGCGCAACCGGTCTGGCAGCATTTCGGCTTGTTGGAATTTGCCAAATGCGCGCTGGCCGGATGGGTCGAGCACGGCCTGGTAGGTTTCCTCTTCCAATTCCGGGGTAATGTTGCGCGGGTCGGCAAAAATCTGAGCCAGGCTCATGCGAGACAGCTTGCGGCTGCGTCGCACCAGCGCCCAGCTCCATTCCATGATCCAGAAATTGCGGATCATCCAGTAGCTAAGCCGGTGATAGGAGAAGGTGCGCGCCAGCCCGTAGCTATCGACCAGCGCCAGGCGCTCCACCCGTTCGGGGTGGGTGAGGGCCATGCAGATCGCTGCGCCGCCGCCCATCGATATGCCCGCAAAGCTGGCCCGCCGCACGCCCAGGTCGTTCAGCAAGGCAGTCAGCCAGGAGATCATGCGCTCGAACTGGTATGCTTCCGGAAAAATCTGGCTGCCGCCATAGCCCGGCCAGTCCGGCGCGATGACGGTGCTGTGCTGCGCCAGCTCAGGGATGGCCAGCCGCCAGGAGAGCAGCGCGGAATCGGCGCCGCCGCCGTGCAGCAGCACCACGGTCGATGTACCGTTTCCGGCGGTGTAATAGCGGGCGGGTAAACCCTGAACGGTTGTGGAATGGCTTTGTATGCCGGCCATGATGCCTCACAGTGATGCTTCAAGATTTACGCTAATTGTACCGTCTAAGCAGTTATCCCTCTCCCCGCTTGTATTTAATCATTCATCATCTTGTTTGTTTTGCGGGGAGAGGGATAAAGCGTGTAGGGTGCGGTCGTTTTCCAGATCGCACCGTTTTATCGGCCATCCAGCGGTGCGGTCTGGAAAACGACCGCATCCTACAGGACGAACGAATGGCCGTCAACATCTGTAGGTCAATTTTGCGAGCAGGCACACGCTACGGGGGTTGTTTTTGGCTTCCCATTCTTTCGAGTTTATGCCGGACGAAAGGCCAGAACGGTCTCCTGGCTGCGCTGGATATATATGGCTTGCACCGACATGCCGATATGGATCGTCTCCGGCCGGAAGACATCGACATCCAATAACTGGGCGCTGATCTTCGGGCCTTCTTCCAATTCGATGATCGCGGCGCAATAGGGGGTTTCGCGGCCATAGCCGGCCTCGATCATATGGTCCGGCCCGATGTAGATGATGCTGAACGCCGCCAGCCTTCCCCGCCCGCGAAACTCGACCCACTCCATTTCGCTGCTGAAATCCTGGGCGCACAGCGCGCGCGGCGGAAGGTATAGCGCTCCATCTTTGACGCAGCGCGAACCCATCAGCCGGCGTTGGGAGAGATAATCGTTGTAGCTGGCGTGGTTAAACAGGGGTTGGTTCATGGCTTATATCCGTTCAAAAATCGTCACGGCGCAGGTTTGCCCGCTGCCGCCCACGTTATGTACCAGACCGATATTTGGATTACCCGGCGCCTGGCGCTCGCCGGCTTCGCCGCGCAGTTGCTTCCAGATTTCCACCACCTGCCCCACGCCGGACGCGCCCACCGGGTGGCCTTTGGATTTCAATCCGCCCGAAGTGTTGATGGGGTGCAGACCGTTACGGGCGGTCAAGCCTTCATCGGCGGCCAGCCCACCGTCACCGGGCTGGAAGAAGCCCAGATCTTCGCTGGCCATGATCTCGGCGATGGTGAAGCAATCGTGCACTTCGGCCACGCGCACCTGTGCCGGGCCGATGCCGGCCATGGCATACGCTTCCTGGGCGGCAAGCCGGGCGGCGGGAATGCTGTGCAGGCTGGCGCGGTTGTGCAGTGCGCCGTCGCTGGCCTGCCCGGTGCCCAGTACGCGCAGCGGCTTGTCCGTGATCGAGCGCGCCAGGTCTTCGCTGACCAGCAGGAGCAGCGCGGCGCCATCGGATACGGGCGAGCAGTCGAACAGGCGCAGCGGCCAGGCGATGGTCGGGTTGGCACGCTCGTCGCGCAGAAAATCCAGCTCGTCCTGCCAGGCTGGTTCGGGCAGGCCTTTTTTGACTAGGCTGGCTTTTTTGGCTGTCATCGTGTCGCGGATGCGCGCGCCAAACTGGGCTTTGGGGTTCAACGCGCCGTTTTCATGGTTCTTAATGGACACACGCATCAGGGTTTCGGGGGTGGCGCTGTACTGGTGCATGTAGGCGGTGGCCATGGCAGCGTAAAGCCCAGGGAAGGTAAACCCGGCGGGAGCCACTTCGTAGGCCATGTCGGCGGCGGTGGAGAGTGCATCGGTGACTTTGCCGGTGGGCAGGTTGGTCATTTTTTCGACGCCGCCCACCAGCACTACATCGTACATGCCGGATGCGATGGCCTGGATACCCTGGCGCAGCGCCACGCCGCCGCTGGCGCACGCATCCTCAACACGCACGGCCGGGCGTGGGAGCAGACCTGCCCAATCGGTATAGATCGGGGCGGTATGGCCCTGTTTTTCAAACAGATCGCTGCTGAAATTACCGATAAACAGCGCTTCGATGTCCTGAGGGTGAAACCCGTTGTCGACGGATGCCAGCATTTCCTGGAAGGCATCCACGAACAGATCGCGGCTGCTCAAACCGGGAAAGCTGCCAAAGCGGGTCATGCCCGCTCCGACGACGGCAACACCGCGTCCTAACCTGCGTCGTTTCATGCGCGCTCGCTCCTCCATCCCCATGTCTGTAGCGATAGCATCGATATACGCCCTGATTGTACAAAAATTTGACGACCGCAAGAAACTCGTGTACACTGTGGGTGCTCCGATGGGGAGTAGCTGCCCGGTTGTTTCGGGAGGGACGGTCGTCATTACGGAAAGAGATTTCCCGGCCGTCTGGAATAAATAGCAAGACCATCGCTTTCAAAGCGGTGGTCTATTTTTGTTAAATTGTACAAACTACTGATCAGATCTAGGAGGAACGCAATCAATGGAAGAAAAACGATGGCATCTGCTGACGCGCGACGAGAGTTACGCCGGCCTGGGGACCGGCCCGCAAGGCTTATCCGGCGCGGAAGCAGCCAGCCGCCTGGAAAAATACGGGCCAAATGAACTGCAAGCTGCGCACCGGGTCTCTCCATGGGCGATTTTGATCGAGCAATTCAAAAATGTGCTGATCTTAATTCTGCTCGCCGCGACGGCCATCTCGCTATTTCTGGGGCACGGCATTGAATCGGTTGTGATTGCCGTGATCGTCCTGTTCGCTGTGCTGTTGGGCTTTGTGCAGGAGTACCGGGCAGAAAAGGCGATTGACGTGCTGCGCAAGATGGCCGCGCCCACCGCCACCGTTTTGCGCGATGGCGTAGAGGTGGAAGTTCCGGCGCGAGATCTGGTGCCAGGGGATGTGATTCTGCTGAACACCGGCGACCGGGTTCCGGCGGACGCGCGTCTGATTGAATCGGTCAATCTGCAAATTGAGGAAGCCGCGCTGACGGGTGAATCGGTGCCGGTGGAAAAGCATACCAACCGCCTGGAGAAAGCGGATCTGCCGCTTGGTGACAGGCGCAACCTGGTGTATGCGGGCACTGCGGTCACCTACGGCCGCGGGCGCGCTGTGGTGACCGGCACCGGCATGCAGACCGAGTTTGGCAAGATTGCCCAGATGCTTCAGTCGGTCGAGACCGGCCGGACGCCGCTCCAGCAAAACCTCGACCGCGTGGGCGCGGCCCTGGCGCGCATCGCGCTGGTGGTGGTGGTGATCATCGTGGCGCTGGGGCTGCTGCGCGGGCAGCCGTTTATCGAGATGCTGATCTTTGGCATTGCCCTTTCAGTGGCGGTTGTGCCGGAGGCGCTCCCGGCGGTGGTGACGATTTCGCTGGCGATCGGTGTGCAGAAGATGGTCAAGCGCAACGCCCTCATCCGCCGCCTGCCGGCTGTGGAAACGCTGGGCAGCACCACCGTGATCTGCTCGGATAAAACCGGCACTCTGACCAAAGATGAAATGACTGTCCGCCGGCTGTACAGCGCCGGACAGGTGTATGAAGTGTCAGGGAGCGGCTACCAGCCGGAAGGCGTGTTTACGACCGATGGCGGATCACCGGCGGATCTGCCGGCGCCCGTGCTGGAAATGTTGACGGCTGCCACGCTTTCATCCGACACACGGCTCGTCCGGTCGAATGGCAGCGGTTGGGATATTAAAGGCGACCCGACCGAAGGCGCGTTGATCGTCGCGGCCGCGAAAGCGTCCCTCGACAAGGACGCGCTCGAAACCCGCTTCCCGCGCGTTGAAGAGATACCGTTCTCCTCCGAAACCAAACGCATGACGACGCTGCACCAGACGGAGAACGGCGTGGTGGCGTACGCCAAGGGTGCCCCTGAAGTGATTTTGGCGAGCTGTGATACGGTAATGACTGTTCAAGGCCCCATTCCGCTGGATGAGCGCGAACGCGAGCAAATTCTGTCGCAGGCGCAGTCGATGGCCGGCGAGGCGCTGCGCGTGCTGGCAATCGCCTCGAAGCCGCAGGCGACCCTGGAAACCGCCGAAACCGGCATGACCTTCCTGGGGCTGGCCGGCATGATCGACCCGCCACGCGCAGAAGCCAAGGCCGCCATCGAAGTATGCTCCGATGCCGGCATTCGCCCGGTGATGATCACCGGCGACCATCCGCTGACGGCTCAGGCCGTGGCGCGCGAACTGGGTTTGCTGAAGAACGGTGGGCGCGTGGTCACCGGAGCCGAGCTGGAGCAGATGCCGGATGAGCAACTGCGCGCCGAGGTGGAGGATATCAGCGTGTATGCGCGCGTTTCGCCGGCCCATAAGCTGCGGGTTGTGTCCGCCTGGCAGTCGCGCGGGCATATCGCCGCCATGACCGGCGACGGCGTCAACGATGCGCCGGCGCTCAAAAAAGCGGACATCGGCATTGCGATGGGTATCACCGGCACAGACGTGACCAAAGAAGCAGCCGCCATGACGCTGACTGACGATAATTTTGCTTCCATCGTGGCGGCGGTCGAGGAAGGTCGCGGCGTCTTTGGCAATATCAAGAAGTACCTGATGTACCTGCTTTCCTCCAACATCGGTGAAATCGGACTCATCGCCGGGGCAACCCTGTTGGGGCTGCCCATACCGCTCTCGGCGGTGCAAATTCTGTACGTTAACCTGGCCACGGATGGTTTGCCCGCACTGGCGCTCTCAGTCGATCCGCCGGAGAAGGATTTGATGAAGCGCAAACCGCGCAACCCGCGCAAGGGTATCTTCACCCGGCCGGTCGTCACGCTGATGACCCTGGGCGGCTTGTGGTCCGCGCTTGTCAATCTGGGGCTGTTTACCTGGGCGTTGAATTCCGGGCGCACGCTGGAAGAAGCCATGACCCTGACCTTCGTCTCGCTGGTTCTGATCCAGTTCTTCAAAGCTTACAACTTCCGTTCGGACCGGCATTCGGTACTGGACAGGCCGTTTGCCAACAAGTGGTTGAACCTGGCGATTGTGTGGGAGATCGCGCTGTTGCTGGTGATCTTCGCCGTACCGTTCCTGCGTAACGCCTTTGGCATCACCGTACTTTCCTTGCAGGAATGGCTGATCCTGGGCGGCCTGGCGTTTACCATTGTGCCGGTGCTGGAACTGGCGAAGTGGATGGAGCGCCGCGGCTGGTTTGGCAAGATAGACTAGAGACTGTTTATAGAGCATGAATGAGAAAGGCCGGCGAGAGATCTCTCGCCGGCTTTTTGCCAATTATTCTACCGCAGCAGCATCGATAGGATGCCCTGGCCCTGTCCGAAGGCCACCACCAGACCCGCGAAAACCACCGAAACCATTGACATCAGCTTGATGAGTATGTTCAGTGAGGGGCCGGCGGTGTCTTTGAGCGGGTCGCCAACGGTATCGCCGACCACGGCGGCTTTGTGCGCGTGCGAGCCTTTGCCACCAAACTCGCCGATTTCGATATACTTCTTGGCGTTATCCCATGCGCCGCCGGCGTTGGACATCATAATGGCCAGCGAGAAACTGGCAGCCAGCGAACCAACGAGCAGCCCCAGCACGCCGGCGATGCCAAAGATGATCCCGGTCAGCACGGGGATGCCGATGGCCACCAGCGCCGGAGCAACCATTTCGCGCTGGGCGGCAATGGTGCTGATCGCTACGCAGCGGGCATAATCGGGTTTTTGCGTCCCTTCCAGAATGCCCGGGTATTCCAGGAACTGGCTGCGTACCTCTTCCACCATGCCGGCTGCCGCGCGGCCCACCGCGCGCATGGTCATGGCCGAAAAATAGAACGACGTAGCCACTCCGGTAAATACGCCCACTAGCACGGCCGGGTTGAACAGCGAGACATTATAGAAGTCCATAAAGTGCTCGACCGTCATTTCCAATACATCGACTGTTTGACCGTTGATCACCAGCGTCTCAATGCCGCGCAGTTCGCGCAGTACCAGACGCACTTCTTCCAGATAAGCGGCCAGCAACGCCATCGAAGTCAGCGCTGCGGAGCCGATAGCAAAGCCTTTACCGATGGCCGCGGTGGTATTGCCAACCGCGTCGAGCTGGTCGGTGCGGCGGCGCACTTCCGGCTCCAACCCGGACATTTCCGCATTCCCGCCGGCGTTATCAGCGATGGGTCCGTAGGCGTCGGTAGCCAGCGTGAAGCCCAGGGTGGAAAGCATGCTGACCGCCGCCAGCCCTACGCCGTACAGCCCCAGCAGGATATTGCCAGCCCCGCCGGCTGCGTAAAAGCTGACGGTGATGCCGAGCACAACGGCTGCCACCGGCAGCCCGCCCGATTCCATGCCGACCGCAAGTCCTTCGATCAGGGCGGTGGCCGGACTGGTGTGGGCTTGAGCGGCGATGCCGCGCGTGGGTTCAAAAGCGTGGGACGTGTAATACTCGGTCACGCGACCGACCACGATGCCGACAATCAAACCGGTGATCACCACCAGCCACAGACGGAACCAGTTTGGCAGCCCCATGGCGTACAGCAGCGGCAGCGATAACAGCGCGATGCCCGCCGAGCTGGCATACAATCCGCGGCTGAGCGACTGGATCAACTCATTCTGGGTGGCCATCTCGTTCGAACGCACCATGTAGATGGCCATAATCGAAAGCAGGATTCCGAGCGCTGCCAGGCCGATTGGGATGGCGATGTAGCGCAGGCCCAAATCCAGCGCGGACAAGCCGTTGAGACCTTCGGAGGCGGTCAGGCTGACCGCGGCCACTCCCAGTGCGGATGTCGCCAGGATGGAACCGGCATATGATTCGTACAAGTCCGCGCCCATGCCGGCCACGTCACCCACGTTGTCGCCCACATTGTCGGCGATGGTGGCCGGGTTGCGCGGGTCGTCTTCGGGGATATTCGCCTCCACCTTACCCACCAGGTCCGCGCCCACATCCGCAGCTTTGGTGTAGATGCCCCCGCCAACCCGGGCGAACAGCGCCTGGGTGGATGCACCCATGCCGAAACTGAGCATAATCGCGGTGATCTGCGGGAGCGGGTTTTCCACCAGGCTGATGAAATTCTCTGGGAAGAGCACCGGAAAGCCGTAGTACAGCAGCAGGAACCAGACTGTAATATCCAGCAGCGCAAAACCCACCACGACAAGCCCCATCACCGCTCCGGCGCGCAGCGCCACTTGCAGACCACCGTTCAAGCTTTGGCTGGCGGCATACGCGGTGCGCGCCGAGGCATTGGTGGCGGTCCGCATGCCGATGAAGCCGCACAACCCGGAGAACAACCCGCCGGTGAGAAAGGCGAACGGAACGATTGGATTCTGCAGATTGAAATACGAAAGCAGCAGAAAAACCAGAAACAGCACAGCGAACACAACCAGCACCACCAGATATTGGCGTTTCAAGTAAGCCATCGCGCCTTCGCGCACGGCCTGGGCAATCTCCTGCATTCTTTCAGTACCCTCACTGCGGCGCATCATCTGGCGGTAGAACAACCAGGCGAAGAACAGTGCAACCAGGGCCAGCGCCGGCCCGGACCACCAGATCCACGGCAGCGGCAGGCGCTCAGTATTTTCGAGGTGTACCGCTAACCCCCACACGGTCGTCATTGTCATCATTTTCCTCTATCGATCCGTAATTGTGTAGTATTTCGATCTTCATATTGTATCGTAAGACGGTCGGAGACGCCAAAAAACGGTTCGCATATTGTGGGGTACGCAAAACGAAAACGTGTCATTCCCAATGGTCCTACGGGAATGACACGAGTTATCAAACAAGATGATATTGCGTAAACGATACGGTGCGAAAGGCTATCTATGGAAAATTCTCTGGCAGGTGGATGGCAAACCGGCAGCGCATATCACCCTTCAGCACCGATTCGAGCACCTCTGCCTGAACCTTCTGGCCGAGCGCGGCCTCCCAGGGCTTTTTATGGAAACCGGCGCTACAATTGCAGAAAATGGGCGCGACCTTTTCGCCGCTCCGGACGGACTCGCGCGCCCAGGGGCAGTGGCAGTAGTAATAGCGCTTAAGCGTTGGGTCATCTTCCGCAAGATATTCCCTTGTCAGGAAGGGAATTTTCGTTTCGTATACGATGTTTCCAACCAGAACGCCGCCGCCCATTTCTGGCTCGCCGCGAATGTAGTCCAGCACTTCGTCGGTCACTTCCTGGGCAAAAAACAGGCGTCCCTCGCGCTGGCAGGCTTCCATCTGCTCGATAAATTGTTGTTTCTTTACGACGAGATATTCATCCACGCTGGCGCAGGACAAATAGATCTCTCGCTCCCAGGCGTAATCGGGCAGGTTGCGCAGGCTGTCGCCAACCAGGGCGCGGCATGCCTCCTCGCCGAGAGTCTTTTCGAGCCGTTCGATCACCGGCTGCATGAAACCAGGTTTTTTCGTTGTCGGCAGGCCGTAGGGAGCCACGCCGATCCCATAGAAAACTTCATCCCGGAAGGTTTCACCGAATTTTTCCGCCACCTGCTTGTACAGGTTTTCCTGCGCCTCGCCGCCATCGAGCACTTCCAGGAAGGCAATAAAGATCGGGTTGTTTCGGGTGAACAGCCCGTAGCGCGCCAGCGTGAAAAAGTTTTCCTGGCTGTTTTGATCTTCTGCGATCAGGATGTTCGAGAAGTCCCAGGCGGTTGCGGTTGAAAAGCCGCCGGACTGGGTGGCGAACTGCTCGAACCGCTCTGCCAGCGCCAGCGCAGACTCGATTTTTTCGGCGGGCACCTTGCGCCCTTCCAGCATGAGGCGAAATCCTTGTCGATCCATGCTCGTTTCCTTTCTAATGCTGCAGCCGGGACAGAAGCTGGCGGGAGTGTTCATGATCGGGAAAGGCTTCAAGGTTGAGTTTGAGAACTTCTATTCCCAGGTCTCGTTTTCCGGCGGAAATAAGCTGATAAACCAAATTTTCCAGCTCATAGGCATCAAACAAACAACCCATGCCGTCCTTCGCTTTAATTTCTGCGTAGCAGTCGTATGCCGCCTGGATCCCGCCGGCCTCCAGCGCCCGGCTGATGGGAATCATCCAGGAGACCGGGCCAGGCTGAGGTTCGCGGCCGAGCATGGCATCAACCACGGCTAGAATCGTATTCTCGCGCGCTGATGATTCTTCATTGCACAGGATGACCGCGGCGCATTTCATCTCCGGCAGAAGGATGAGGAAGTCCGTCCAACCAAAACCGCCACCGCCATGCGATACGGTTTTCCAACCCTGGTATTGCCCAAGCGTCCAACCCAGGCCAGCACCTTCGTAGAAGGGTGGGTAATTGCGCGGCGCCACCGCAGACCACATCAGCGAGTATTTGTCTGCGATGAGGATGCGTGTCCCCTGGTACACGCCTTCGTTGAGGCAAGTCATGCTCCAATGGCACATATCGATCACAGTGGTGTGCAGAAAACTGGCCGGAGCGTCGGCGCGGTGATACGGATAGACCGGATTGGCGATCATTTCCGGCGCGCGCAAATGGGGTACGGCGATCCGGGCTTGGGGTACTTCCGGGAAGAAAAACGTGCTGTCCGGCATCCCGCTTGGCAGCAGGATATGCGTTTTCATATAATCTTCGAACGTTTGGCAGGAAACTTTGGCGATCAAGTCTCCGAGCAGGTTGTAGCCGATATTACTGTACGCAAATCGCTCGCCGGGCGCGCCAACCATCTTCCGTCTGCGCAGTCCGCGAACGTAGCGCTCGGCAGCGCCTTCATCCGATTCGGGATGGTAGACCAGATCATCGTATTCGTCTTCATCCATATCCGGCATGCCAGAGGTATGGCTAAGGATCAACCGGGTGGTGATTTGACGGTAGCGGTCGTCATCAAGCTCAAAGTACGGCAGGTACTGGTAGACAGGCGTATCCAGATCGATTTTCCCGTACTCGACGAGTTGCATGACAGCGGTGGCCACAAAACACTTGGAGACGGAGGCAATGCCAAAGATCGACTCAGGGGTGACCGGCTCCAGGGTGTTCAGGCTCTGCACACCAAATCCCCGGGCATAAACGATCTCGTTTTGGTCGACAATGCCGATGCCCAGCCCTGGGATCCCCCAACCGTCGATAATATCCAGCAAAACCTGTTCGAGCCGCTTCAGTTCGAGCATGGCCGCCTCCTTCCGGCGACAGATGCGCGCAATGGGTTTGTTTAGAGCAGCTTGGTCATAAAATAGCGCTGGCAACCTTGCGGAAAATCCTGCAGCTCGCCAAACACGTGATAGCCTTGTTTTTCATAGAAACCCGGCGCCTGGAAACTGAAGGTATCCAGGAAGGCGTGTTTCGCGCCGCGCTTCCGCGCTTCGTCTTCGGCCAGGGTCAAAAGCCGGCTGCCGTATCCAAGGCCTCGCAAATCTTCTTTCAGCCACATCAGATCGATATATAACCAATCCCAATAGACCGCCGCGATCACGCCGCCCACTATTTTAAGGTCCGGTCCCTGGATCGCAAAGCAGATGATCTGCGACCGGTCATCTCCGGCCTTCTGGTGGTTGTACTCATTGATTCCCTGTCCAATGATGCCCCAGGCGGACTGTTCGGGATGCTCGACGGCAACAACTTCATATTCGGTGTTCATCGCTATTCTCCTTGCGCGCTGTCTAACCGGCTCCTGTTTCCCTGGTGATTGGGTCTGTGTCATTCCCGAATTCGGTCGGGAATGACACTTTGATTTGTGGGGTCTGTGAGATACGATGTGATAATTGTTCTTTCCAATTCGATTACGATCTCTCCTCCTATTCGTAGCGTTGTATGGTGCGTCCCATGCAATGGTCACCGGATAAACGGGATGCTGAGGGGGTAGTGGATCGGCCGGTCTGCCGCGGCCCGCATGGCGTTCACCACGGCTTCATAGGTGCAGAAGAAGCCAATCAGAATGAGGGGCAGGGGGGCGCATACGCTGAGGAACACAAACACGGGTCCGCCGACCATGCTGGTGATATTGGCTTGATCCAGGATCACCATGCTGACGGGCAGGAAAATCAGCACGATTGTGGCGGCAAAGAGCAGCAGGGTCATGGTGATCTGAAAGTTGAGCACTTGGCGTCCGTGGGCGTTGATCCGGGTGGACTGGTTTTCTTCACTGACCAAATAATCAGCGGTACGATCAGCATCACCAGCGCGCTGCTGAGGTGCAGGATGGTGAGCCACAGGTTTTCATTGGCGGGGTTTTGCAGTTCGAAATCGTATCCGAGGATTTCACTCAAGCGCTGCAGGGTGTAGGCGCGCGGATCTACTTCACCGCTTTCAATGCGTTGGATGGTGCGCGCGCTGACTTCGCATTTTTCGGCCAGTTGCTCCTGGGTCAGGTTTTTGAGCTGGCGCAGTTCTGACACTTTCAGGCCGAGATCGGGTTGGTTCACGGGTCATCTCCTTTCTGTGTACAGAATAGGAGTTCTGTTCAGGAAAGGCCATGTCGTTAACACGACATTCATGCGACACTTGCTGGAATCAGGTGACATTTCCATCGATAAAAATGCGACGCGTTCATATAAACGCCTTTTTCTCCAGCGCCCAAAAGCGGAATAACCGGGGGAACACCTGCGTTTCCACCACCGCAGCCAACGTCGCTCCTGCGGCGTACATCAGGTAATCCAACGGGTCGAAGGTGGACCCCAGCACCGGGATTCCGAAATACTGGCAGGTCTCGGCGATGGAGGGGAGCAAAATCATTGCCGCCCATTTCACTCGCCAACGCATGAGACCCGGCAGCCATTGTTCGTCGATACACAGAAGAAAATAGAAACCAAAGGGGAGGACAAGATCGGAGAAATAACTTTGGAAAAGGATGCGAACCGGCTCTTCAAAATATCTGCCGATGTCGACGATATGCGCCAGTGCAACCACCAGCATCATGCTGATGATCACCAAACGGCGTTTTGATCGCAACAGCGTATCACTCATGGACTTGCTTCTACATCAACTTCGAATGCGCCATTTGCGTAGAACGACGTTGATTCATCAAGATCGAAGACATGATCTGTCTACTTCATAGGATAATCGCACCGAGGCGAAAATCCATCACCCATACAGCGTATTTCGGGGGTAGATAGATTGAACCGGCCATTGTTATCAACCGGCGTGCTCATCGAGCAATTGCAAGACTTTCTGCGGATTGCGTGTAGTAAAAGCCGGTCGCGTTTAACGGGCCACGCAAAAAGATTTCACCGCGAAGAAGCGCATCGTCCCGGCGTCCTTCGGGAAAGAGCGCGAAGGACGCCGGGACGGTGCGCTTCTTCGCGGTTCGCTTTTGTGTGAATTATCATATAAGCAGATGGTTTCGTCCATTGGAACCTCCGGGATGAACCGGTCTGGTGATGGCCGCAACGATCGATATGAGAAAATGTGCTTTTCAGCTGTATCGCAGGACGGTGAGGGCTAATCCTTGGACTGCATCTGCTTGATGGCGTTGATCAACCCGTTGGTAGAAGCATCGTGGCTCTCAACCGGAGCGTCGCTCTTCAACTCTGGCAGGATCACCTTGGCCAACTGCTTGCCCAGCTCCACGCCCCACTGGTCAAATGAATTGACGTTCCAGATCGCGCCCTGGGTGAAGATCTTGTGCTCGTACAGCGCGATCAGCGAACCCAGCACCGCCGGCGTCAGCTTAGGGTACAGGAAAGAATTGGTCGGCCGGTTGCCGGGGAAGGTTTTGTGCGGCACCAGCGCTTCCAATTTCTCACCGCTCAAGCCCTGCGCGAATAGCTCCGCGCGCGCTTCTTCGGGTGTCTTGCCCTTCATCAGCGCCTCGGTCTGGGCCAGGTAGTTGGACAGCAGGATGGGATGGTGGTCACCGCGCGGGTTGTGGCTCCCGGCCGCAGCCAGGAAGTCGCATGGAACCAGCTTGGTACCCTGGTGGATGAGCTGGTAGAACGCGTGCTGCCCGTTGGTGCCCGGCTGCCCCCAGATGACCGGCCCGGTGGTGTAGCCCGCCACCGGCTGCCCTTCGCGCGTGACGCCCTTGCCGTTGCTTTCCATGTCGCCCTGCTGGAAGTACGCCGGGAAATGCATCAGGTACTGGTCGTAAGGCAGGATGGCGTGCGACTGCGCCCCGAAGAAGTTGTTATACCAGATGCCCAGCAGGCCCATGAGAACCGGCAGATTCTCCTCGAACGGCGCGGTGCTGAAGTGCTCATCCACCGCGTGCGCGCCGCCCAGCAGTTCCTCGAAGGCATCCATGCCCAGGAAGAGCGCGATCGACAGCCCGATGGCTGACCAGAGCGAGTAGCGCCCGCCAACCCAATCCCAAAAGGCGAACATGTTGCGCGGATCGATGCCAAATTGCCGCACCGCGGCGGTGTTGGTCGACATGGCGGCGAAGTGTTTGGCCACTGCCGCCTCGTCCCCTGCCGCAGTCAGGAACCATTCCCGCGCGGTTTGGGCATTGGTCATGGTTTCCTGGGTGGTGAAGGTCTTGGACGCCACCAGGAACAGCACACTTTCCGGGTTCACCAGCTTGAGCGTCTCGACCAGGTCGGTGCTGTCGACGTTGGAGACGAAGTGCACCCGCAGCCCTGGTTTGCCGTAGGGCTTCAGCGCTTCGCACACCATCTTCGGCCCCAGGTCCGAGCCTCCAATGCCAATGTTGACCACGTCGGTGATGGGCTGGCCGGTGTAGCCTTTCCACGCACCTGAGCGAACCTCTTCGCTGAAAGCGCGCATGTGCGCCAGCACTGCATTGACTTCCGGCATCACGTCGGCTCCATCCACCAGGATGGGTCGGTTGGAGCGATTGCGCAGCGCCACGTGCAGCACGGCGCGCTGCTCGGTGTTGTTGTACTTCTCCCCACGGAACATGGCTTCGATCTTGCGCGCCAGATCGGCCTGCTGGGCCAACTCCAGCAGCAGCGTCACAGTCTTTTGGTTGATACGGTTTTTGGAGTAATCGAACAGGATCTCGCCCAGCCGCAGCGAGAAGCGCTCGAAGCGCTGCGGATCCTGCGCGAACAGGTCGCGCATGTGCACCCCCTCCATCTCCCGGTGGTGTTCCCGTAGCGCCTGCCATGCCGGTAAGTCGGTCAGTCCGGTCATCGTGGTCTCTCCTGATTTCTTTCCGAAATGGAAGTTAATTGATAGCTCATGCTTCTTACACATTCTACTCCACTCTGGCAGCGGTGGTTGAAATTCCAATAACGCGCATGATAAAATTTCCTGTACGGATGGTCTCGCATCGTTGCGTGGACGATCCATTTACAACTTGCCATAGAATATGGCTCCGTTGGGACGACCCAATGCAGATCATCTTATGAAGAGGACGGCCTCTTCGAAAGGAGCGTATGGTATGGCGTGGGTTCTTCTATTCATCGCGGGGCTGCTCGAAATGGTGTGGGCGCTTCTGCTGAAACAGTCCGAAGGTTTTACGCGGCCGCTTCCGACCGCCGGATTTGTGGTCAGCCTGTTTTTTAGCATGTTCTTGCTGGCGCAGTCGCTCAAAACACTACCCGTTGGTTCGGCTTACGCGGTCTGGACGGGCATCGGCGCCGCGGGGACGGCGATTGTGGGCATGCTGTGGCTGGGTGAGTCACGGGATGTGGTGAAGCTGATTTCCCTGGTCCTGCTGCTCGCCGGCATCGTCGGGCTGCGGCTGACGAGCACACACTGATCCACTCGATACGCCTGTAGAACAACAGGGGCGGGTCAAAATCCCGCCCTTGTTGTTTAGGGTTGTTTATTCAATTCCACCGGCGTGGATTACTTCGCCCAGCGGCTGGTAAGGGATAGCAGCATGGCAATCGCGATCACAACCAGCCCGGCGCCCCACAAGGGCGCGGAGTCGGATCCCAGGCCGGCGACCAATAACGCCAGGGCGGTCAGGATCAGCCCGGCTGCGATGAGATACAGGCGTTTCTTTGTCATACATGCCTCCGGTTATTGCAGCAGGTAAATCGCCAGCATGGCGGCGGACACCAGCAGCCCTGTGATTATCGACCAGGGCAGCGCTTTGGCGAGGATATCGCCCAACCTGTTTGGAATACCCGCCACGGTCGCGCCCATCAGCGCATCGCCGGGGGCCAGGGCGTTCCCAACTGCTCCGCCAGCCCCTTGCCCTGCGACAATTAATTCAGGAGATAGGCTCTGCGCTTCCGCGGCGGTAAACTGAAGCGGGGCAAACAGCACATTGGAAGCGGTGTTCGAGGATGTGGTGAGCGAGCCGAGTATCCCCAGGAAGTTGCTCAGACCGACGTATACTACCGGGGATGCGACCTGTACCACGCCGAGCGCGAGCACGGTAATTTCGCCGGAATGATCCATCACCTTGCTCAAGATCATCAGCGCTGTGATCGCCGTCGTTGCCGGCAGGGCGTCTTCGGCGGATCGCGACAGGATTGCGCCGGGTGTATCTTCGGGATCAAATGCGCCTCGGCTGCGGTACACCAGATAGCCAACCAGCGCCGCGATCAGTAGCAGGGTGCCCGGATGCGTCAGGGGCGTAAAGGCCGCATAGGCCTCTTCGGCAGATTGAGATACGCCATACCCGGTTTGCGTTTGCGGGAAGGGCAGCCCGACCGATACCTGCTCCAGGGCCTGATTGATCGGCGGGACGAGCAGTGCGGCTACCGCCAGAACCGCCAGCACGATGTAGGGGGTAAACGCCAGCAGGAGCGACATGCCGCCTTCTTTTTCGCGCAGGCCACCCGCGCTGACACCACCTCCGCTGCGCGCGCGCTCCAGCGCGGCTGACTGCGCCTCACGGTTGCGGCTCTCAGCCTCCTTCCGGTTTTCTTCGTGGAACGTGCGAATGCCCTCCTCGGTGAAGATATCCTGCGGCTCGTCTTCGTCCTGCTGGCGGTAGAAACCCCAGCGGTTCAGCGCGAAAAGGCCGAACAGAGCCGCGGCATTGGCCAGAAACAGGCCAATGGTGGGCACGATGGGCACCAGCAGTAACTGCAGCCCACCCTGGATGAGCGATATGACCAGGATAGCCGGCGCCGCGCGCTTGAGGGCCCAGGCTTTGCCGTAGAACCAGGCAACGGCCAACCCGGCCGTCAGGTTGGGGATCCACACGAGCAGTGATGTATAACGCAGCATCAGGGTTTCATCGGCAAGATTGACCACCGATTGGGTCGCCAGCCAGTTCGCGCCCAGCGAGCCAAACATATTCGCCCACGCCGCGCCGATCATCGGCAGCAGGACCGCGAAAAGCGGTTTGACCCCCAGGCCGATCAGCAGTGGAGTTGTCACGGCCAGCGGCGTGCCAAATCCGGCGATGCTCTGGATGAACGGCGCCAGCACCCACGAGAATGCCAGCACCACCAGAAGCCGGTCCGGCATCAGGCGGCGCAATCCGCGTTGCATGGCATCAAACGAGCCGGCTTCGTTGGAGACGTTGTAAAGGATCAGCGCCGGCCAGATGACGTACAGAACGAAAATCGCATCCCAAATGCCTTTCCCCGCAGCCACAGCCAGGGTATAGAGGGAGGTGCGGAAAAACAGCATCGCGACCAGCACAGCCAAAATCAGCGCGATGGGCGCCGCGGCGCTGGTAGACCACTGCCGCCAGACCAGCAGCGCCAGAAGGATCAGTATGGGTAGAAAGGATACCAGCCAGGTAAGCAGGGTGACAGGTAGTTCGGTTTCCATAATTTAGCACTCCCCCCGCTCGCCTTCTTTTTCCTGCTGCGCCTCGAGCATCCTGGTCAGCAGGGGAACAGCCAACCCCAGGGAGAGCAGGACGATACCAAACCACATCAATCCGGAACGGACCGGGTCGTCTACGGTTGCCATGTAGATCACAACCGCGCCAATCAGAACCATCAGGGCGCCCAGACCCATTTGCCAGACACGTTGTCGATACCAGGGCATATTAACCTCCTCCCGGAATCAAAATGGCTGTGATTACCGCGATTGCTCCAATGAAGACCAGTGAAACCAGCACATAACGTAAATTGGTGCGGATGATTTCCCCCATCCGCTCTGAAACCCCCACGGAACCGGATCCCAGCAGGACAATACCGGGAGCAATGGCGTTCCCGATAGCTCCGCCGGCGGTCTGCGCCGCCAATACAGCCACCTGGGAGATATTCAGCGCCAGAGCCGTGCCCTCTTGCAGCGGGCCAAACAGGATATTGGACGACAGGTTGCTGGATGTCATAAACGAGCCCAGCACGCCAACCAGCGGGGCCAGGAACGCATACACCATCCCAGGGGCAACCAGAGCAATGCCCTGCGCCAGCACCTGGGTCTGACCGGAACCTTCCATGACTTTCGCCAGCGGAATGAGCGCGAAAAGCGCCACCGCGGAGGGAATGCTGGTACGAATGGTATCGACCAGAATCCCTGTGATCCGGCCCGAGCGAATTTCGCCTTTGCTGCGAAAGAGGAAGTAGGCAAAAATGGCGGCGAGCAGCAAAAACGTTCCCGGGTGGGTCAACGGAGCAAACTGGCGGTAAGGATCGCTGCCTTCCACGACCAGTCCAAGACCGGTTTCAAGCCGCGGAAAAGCGAAGCCAAGCTGCACGCCATTGAGCAACTGGTTGACCGGGTTGATCAACAGGGCGACGACGATCAAGGCGATCAGCACCAGGTAGGGCGACAACGCTACCGGCAGCGACATCTCCTGTTCTTCATGGCCCACGGCGGCTTCAGCGCGTTGTTCCCAGTCTTCGTCATCCTCCAGTTCGCCGGGTTTCATGATCTCACTTTCGGTAACCTCGGTATCTTTCCGGTACCACGGAGAACGGCTTAAGACAAAGACAGCCGCCAGCGCCAGCGTTCCGGGCACAAAGTTGGCCAGGGTGGGAGCGATGGGCGCCAGCAGTAATTGACCCCCGCCATGGATAAGCCCGATGATCAGGACGGCGGGCAGGCTTTCCATCAGCCCTTTGCGGCGTCCGAACATCCAGGCGATCAGCAAACCCGCGAACACATTGGCGGCCAGCAGCATCACCGCGGCTGCCATGGCTGTCGCGTCGTGGTTCTGCATTTCCGTCACGGCGGCCAGGCCTTCCCAGGCAACGCCCAACGTGCCAAAGGTATTCGCCCAGGTGTGGCCGGTGAGGGCGATTACGACAGCCCAAAACGGTTTGACGCCAAACGCCACCAGTAGTGGCGCGGTCACCGCGGCTGGCGCGCCAAATCCGGTGATGCCCTGGAGAAAGCTGGAAAAGACCCAACCAATTGCCAGCACATGGATCAACTCATTTTGGGTATACGACTCGATCCCACGCCGTATGGCCTGAAACGATCCGGCTTCCTTGGATACTTCATACAACAGCAACGCCGGAACGATGACATACAGGATAAATAGCGCATCCCAGATGCCCTTTACCGTTTGCAGTGCCATCATGCGCACCGGTGTCGAAAACAGGGTGAGAGCGATGATTACCGCGATGAAGAACCCAACCGGGGCGGCCGAAGCGGCTTTCCAGTTACGGCCGATCAGCAAATACAGGATCGCGACGATTGGCAGCAACGCTGCCAGCCAGCGTACAAACGTTACGTCAATATTTGGTTGCATTTCCGTCCCCTTACCAATAATCTTCTAGCGTCCGACCGCCATGCCCTCGCCGCGCGGGTCGGCAGCGCCGTTCAGCACGCCGGTTTCCCGCTCGATCCAGATGGCCTGGGCATGGCCCATCGTTTGCGACCAGTCCATCATCATCTCCACATCATGACCCCGCCGCGAAAGCTCATTGGCAATCCCATCCGGGATGCGTCCTTCCAGTTTGAGCGTGCGTGATTCCTGGCCCCAGGTACGGCCAAACAGCCAGCGCGGCGCCTCGATTGCTTCCTGCGGGTTCATGCCGAAATCGTCCATGCGGGTTAGCATCGCCACCTGGGATTGGGGCTGGCCTTCACCGCCCATCGTGCCAAACGCCAGCACAGGAACACCATCCTTGAGCGCCATTGCCGGGATAATGGTGTGGAAGGTGCGTTTTCCTGGGGCGAGCACGTTGGCTTTTTCAGGATCGAGCGAGAAGAACGAACCGCGGTTTTGCAGCAGGATCCCCGTTCCCGGTGGCATGTAGGCCGAGCCGAATTCGTAATACACGCTCTGGATCAGCGAAACCACCTGGCCGTCATCGTCCACGGCGCACATATAGACCGTATCCCCACCATCCAGACCGGGGGCCAATTGGTCATCGGGCGTCGCGCGTTGCATATCAATCTGCGACGCGCGCTGGCTGGCGTACTCTTTCGACAAGAGCCGCTCCACCGGAATATCGATGAACGTCGGGTCAGTCACCCAGCGATCGCGGTCAGCAAAGGCCAGTTTGATCGCTTCGGCGATGAGGTGATAATAGCCGGCGCTGCCTTCGCCGATGGCTGGAAGGTCAAAGTTTTCCAGGATATTGAGAATCATCAGCGTGGCGATGCCCTGCGTGTTGGGCGGCAATTCCGTGACTTCATAACCCCGATAGGTGGTCCTCAGCGGCTCGACCCAATCGGAGGTATGGGCGGCAAAGTCGTCTGTCGTGAGGATACCGCCGGCGCTTTGCAATCCGCGCACAATTTTCTCGCCCAGCTTGCCCCGGTAGAAGATATCCGCGCCGCCTTCCGCGATCATGGAGAAGCTCTCAGCCAGGTCAGGCTGGCGCAAGATGCGCCCCGCCTTAACCGGCCGGCCATCCGGCAGGAAAATCTGCGCAGTGCTCTCATAGGGTTGCAGCGTGCTGGCGTAGCCAGCAATGTAGTCGGCGAATTTTGGCGTGAGCGGAAAGCCGCCGGCGTGTTCAATTGCCGGCTGAAACAACGATTTCCAAGGGAGCTTGCCGTAACGCTGGTGGAGTTGGTGCCAGCCGTCCACCACGCCGGGCACCGTGATGGCTGCCAGCGGGCCGCGCGATGGTAATGGATTGTGCCCTTTCGTTTGGAAAAAGTCCGGCGTGGCTTGCTGACCGGAACGCCCCGAAGCATTGAGCGCTTCCACCTTGCCCGTTTTAGGATCCCAAACCTGGGCAAACAGATCACCGCCCAACCCGGCCATGTGGTTGTAAACCACCGCAAGCACGGCGTTGGTGGCGATGATGGCGTCTACAGCCGAACCACCTCTTTCCAGCATGGCATGACCTGCCAGGCTGGCCAGATAGTGCGATGCTGCAACCATGTGCTTTGTGCCCATCACTACCGGGCGCCCAGTGCTGTAAGCATACGTTCTTGATTTCATTGTGTACTCATCCTCCTTACCCGTAAATAAAATAATTACCGATCATGTTCGGACTCTCTCTTCAAATGGCTTAACTCGGCTCCTCTCCCACATCCGGTTCATCTCCTGGTTGCGCAGGAGCATTTCGCAGGCGCAGCGCGGGAGGCACCAGCAGCCCAATGATCAGTAAACCAAAGCCCAACTGCCAAAGAATCTCCGGCCCACTCGTCGCGCCGATGCTGATCAGCGGCAGCGCGGCGAGCAGCAGGAGAAAAACGATATCGAGAATCGTCGATTTCCGCATTTGCAATCTCCTAGAACAGGTTCAGGATAATCGTGGCGATCCCGGTCAATACCGCTGTGATGATCGTCCAGGCAAGCACTTTACGGAGAATATCGCCTTCCTGTCCGGCGATGCGCGCGGTGCTGCTGCCCAGCACGATGTTTGCCGGGGCGATTACGTTGCCGGTCGCGCCGCCGGCGCCCTGACCAGCCAAAACCGCTGATTGTGATAAACCATCAAGCGCGCTGGCAGCCTGCGCCTGCAGCGGCGAGAACAGGATATTGGACGCCGTGCTGGATGAAGTCATAAACGCGCCGAGAATGCCAATCCAGTTGGCGGCAAAGGCGAAGACGGTTGGCGTGGCAACCGAAGCCAGTCCCTGCGCCAGCACGGTGGTCTGGCCGGAATGATCCATCAGCTTGCTCATCACCAGGAAGGAAGCAATCGCAATCGATGATGGCACGGAATCCCGCACCAGATTCTTCCACAGGCTTTCCTGATTATCAGGGTCAGCTTCCGCGCAGCCCTTCCAGCGGTACACCGCGAGGCTTACCAACGCCGCGATCAGTACGAATGTGCCCGGGTGGGTCAGGGGCGCGAAAGGTGAGTAGGGCGCGGCCGTCTCGCGATCCAGGCCATAACCGGTCTGCGTAGCGGGAAAGGGCAGGCCTACTTCAAAGCTGGAAAGCGCGGCATTAATGGGTTGTATCGCCAGCGCCATGATCGCCAGCACGGTCAGCAGGATATAGGGTAGGAAAGCCAATCCCAGGGACATCCCGTTATCTCCGGCTGCCTGGTCCGTTTCTTTTGCTCCGGCTGGACGGTCTTCATCTTGCCGGTCCGTCATCGCCGGCCGGGTAGGGATGTCTGGCACGGGTTCGGCGTAGCGTCGCCAGCGTGCGAGCGGGTACAGCGCTGCCAGCGCCACCGTCCCAGCGATGAAGGTGGATAAAATCGGGTTAAAGTACATCAGGGCAAGCTGCAGTCCTCCGTGTATGGCTGATATGATCAGGATCATTGGCAGGCCATGGCGAACAGCCGGCATCCGGCCATAAAACCAGGCTACTACCAGGCCGCCCAGCAAATTCACCAGCCAGAGCAGAATTGCCGTCTCGACGGTTGTGCGAGTGGGGTCTGTGATTTCCACCACGTTCGCCATGGCAAGCCAGCCAACCCCGAGCGTGCCAAACATTTTAGCCCAGGCATGCGCGATCAGGGGAATGGCGACTGCGTAGACGGGACGAACCCCAATCCCAATCAACAGCGGAGCGGTTACGGCAATTGGCGCTCCAAAACCGGCAATTCCTTGAAAGAACGAGGAAAAAACCCATCCGATTGCCAGTACCAGGAACAATTCATTTTTACTGAAGCCCAAAAAGCCTTGCCTCAGCGCCTCAAATGCGCCAGCGCGCACGGTCACCAGGTAAAGCAGCAGCGCCGACCAGACCACGTACAGAATAAAAACGGCATCCCACAAGCCTTTTCCCCCGGCAACTGCCAGTGTTTGCAGCGGCGTGCGGAAAAAGAGGATTCCCGTTAATCCGGCCACCAATACACCGGTGGGGCCGGCTTCGATACCCTTCCATCGGAATCCAACCAGTAATAACAGCAGCACTCCAATCGGCAGTAAAGCGATGATCCAATGGAGGAAATCGGTGGGAAGCTGGATAGTATTCATGCAAAAACTCCTTCATACAGTTCCCCCTTGAAGCAGGCTTTCCAAGCCTTGATAATCCATCACGATCTCATCGTATTGATCGTTCCTAAGGCCCCCTATAAATGTTTATCAAAATTGTAGCATATTAAGTCAATCGAGAATAAACGCGCAAATTAAATAGAGCATTGAAATTGCGATCATAATCCCCAGAATATCTTTAACCCGACCAGCAGCATGATAAAGCAGAGAATCGTCAATAGCCACCCGGCCCGGAAAAAGTCAGAAAATCTGTAATGGGCTGGCGCGATCATCAAGATATTGACCGGGTGCGCCATGGGGGTGAAAAATGAGGCGGAACAGCCAATGGCGGTGGCGACGGCGACTGCCTGGGGGTTCGCGCCGATCGCAAGGGCCGCGCTGATCACCACCGGGCCAGTGACCAGCGCGGAAACCTGACCGCCCATAAACTGGGTTAAAAGCGCAGTCAGGAGATATGCTCCTCCAGCCACTCCCAGCGCGCCAAGCGGCGTCACCAGCGCCAGCATGCTTTGCCCCAACAGGGCGGCCAATCCCGTTTGCACCATCGCCAGGCTGACCGCATACATGCCGGCAATCAGGAAGATCGCCTGCCATTCCACCGTGCGGTACGCTTCTTCCGGGGTAATTAAATTCAGCAGGAGCATCAGCACCGCGCCAATCAGCATGCTCAAGAACACAGGCGCGCCCGCGATGGAGGCGGCAATGGCAGCAAAGGTAATGCCAATGGTCAGGGCAGCCTCCCGGACATTCACGGGTGGTTCGCCAGGCAGCGGTTCCAGCACCAGCACTTCCAGTTTGTTTTGCAGCGAGCGAAGCTGTTCTACCGGCCCCAAAACCAGCAGTGAATCGCCAAACGCTAGCGGGATGTCACCAATATCGGTGCGATAACTGCGATTGAGCCGTTTCAGGGCGACGGCGGTTATGCCATACTGCCGGCGCAGTTCCAGGTCTTTGAGGGTTTTCTCGGCCAGGGTGGAGTGGGGCGACAGGATGACTTCAGCCAGGGTCAGCCCGTGCGTGCTGAGATAATTCCGTTGTTCCACAGGGGAAACGGTCATCCCGAGGTCGTTTAGCTGGTCGATTTTCTCCTGCCGGCCGATGATTAACAACTGATCGCCGGCGTGGATGGGCGCGCAGGGGTCGGGTATGATTAATCGCTCAGAACCGCGCTGGATGGCGGCTACGGTTATTCCCCATTTTTTCCCGATTTCGGATTCGGCCAACGATTTGCCCGCCACTTTGGAGGCAGGCTCCAGCCGCGCCAACCATAGGCGCTCGCCGATATGGTAGAGATCTTCCAACTGGTCGCCGGTTCGATGGGCGCGTGGCCGGCTGGCAAACCCCGGCTCTCGGTCAGGTAGCAGCCGGTTTCCAAATAGCCCAAAAAAGATGATTCCGGCGATGGTGATCAATCCGCCGGTTGGCGTAAAGTCGAGGATGCGCAGGGGCGCCTGCGGCGGGCTGGCGATCAAGAGCAGGTCGCTCATGATAATATTCGCGGTTGTGAAGTAGGTGGCCGTACCCCCAAGCAAACTGCCGTAGGCGACCGGAATGAGCAACTTGCTGGGTTTGATGCCAGTCTTGCGGGATACTTCCATTGCGCTGGGCAGCACCAAAGCGCCAGCGGCCAGGTTGTTCATAAACAATGACAGGAAGGCGGTCACGGCGGTGAATAAGGCGATGAACCGGCTGGGACGATTGCCGCCGATGCGCACAATGTGTCTCGCCATCCAGCGCATCACGCCAGACTTCTCCAACCCGCGCGAAATAATAAACAGCGAGATCAGGGTAATGACTACAGACTGGCTGAAACCGGAGATGGCTTTCGACGCATCCTGGGGCGTATGGGCTGGACCCAGCATGGCGAGACCTGAAAATTGGAGCATGCCAAGTATCGCAGCCATCAAGAGGGCGGCCAGATCCATTCGCAGCCGGTTGGTGACCACCAACGCCAGGGGAATGACCAGGATCAAAATAAGAAGCCACTGTTCAACGTGCATCCATCGCTCCTGATGTGCGCCATGCTGGAAAGTTTGCCGGTAAGAGATTTAGAATTGCCGTGAGGCAACCAGTAGATAGATGATCAGGACAACAGCCAGCAGGATCACGGCGGCAGTTGTCCAGTAGATCAGGGATGGCCGCGGGTGCGGGCGGTCAAGTTCAATCGACCGGTGAATGGCGCGATAGCGGAAGACCGCCATCAGGGTCATCAATCCACCAAAAGCGACCATCCCCAGGCCTATGGGAAGAGAAAGCCCTGTTCTGGGTATGTCCACACTCCCGCCAGAAGAGATGGCGATTTCCCGCAGCCAGAAACTAAAGCGGGCGATCACAAATCCCAGGCTGATCGTGGCGATTCCTGTACGGATCCAGGCCAGGAAGGTTCGCTCATTGGCCAGGTACTCGTTAGTCTTACTCTTAGCCTTTTCTATGGTTGACTGATCCGACATCTCCGTCCGCCTTGAATAGGGTGTGCAATCTTATTCGGTTTCGTGAATCCGATTTCTCCCCGAACTTAATCTACCAAATTTTAGTATTAAACCGCGATGTTGGGGTGTCAAGCTGTTTGGAAAGACTGTTGCGAGGCAGGCGTTTCGATCATACAATTAGATTGGTCCGGCGACGGGAGGGATTGGCGCGATGTGTGGGAAGCGAAGCCGTTTGATGATTTTTGCATCCGTCGAAGGATAACTTTTGTTCACCGACGGGTGATTGGATCCAACCAGCTGGTTGTCACTTCGCGAGAGGAGCATTGATGAAACAAACGGATCAAAATCGCGGCGGGGGAAGTGTGAGCAGGCGCCGGCGAAAACCCAGAGACTCACGTCCGTCGGAATACGCGCCGCGCTGGCAGCAGCGCTTGCACGAAATAATCTTTGAGGCGGATACACCCGAAGGCAAAGCTTTTGATGTTGCGCTGCT
This sequence comes from uncultured Anaerolineaceae bacterium, assembly GCA_937920255.1. Taxonomy (GTDB): domain Bacteria; phylum Chloroflexota; class Anaerolineae; order Anaerolineales; family Anaerolineaceae; genus CALDSL01. The sequence goes on from CALDSL010000336.1 coordinate 44,973, forward strand.
GATCAGCATCGCGGCCAGTGTCATTGTTGTCATGCTGGAAACCGTGCCGGCATTGTATGCGCGTTACGGTCAGCTCTTTTTGCTGGTGGAGTGGGCGTTTACGATCCTGTTCACCATCGAGTACGTGCTGCGACTAATTGCGGTGCGCCGTTCGATTATGTACGCGTTGAGCTTTTACGGCTTGGTAGACCTGCTAGCGGTTCTGCCTACTTATCTGGGGTTGATCTTCCCAGCCGGCCACTATCTGATGGTGGTGCGCGCATTGCGCCTGCTGCGGGTTTTCCGGGTATTCAAATTAGGCGAATACCTGGAAGAAGCCGATTTGCTATTGCGAGCGCTAATCGCCAGCCGTCGGAAGATCAGTGTTTTCTTGTTGACCGTTTTGATGCTGGTTGTGATCATCGGCACCAGCATTTACGTGATCGAAGGGCCGCAGTATGGTTTCACTGACATCCCAACCAGCATGTACTGGGCAATTGTCACCCTCACCACTGTCGGTTATGGCGATCTTGCACCGGCTACGCCATTGGGTAAAGCCCTGGCATCCCTGGTCATGTTGATCGGTTATAGCATCATCGCGGTGCCGACCGGCATTGTTTCCGCTGAACTTGCCCGAACCGCACGGCTGCCCGTTACCACTCAGTCCTGCCCCAACTGCGGGCGCGAAGACCATGACAGCGACGCTACGTACTGCAAGTTTTGTGGCGCGGAATTAAACCCCAACTAGAGAGCGTTGCGCGCACCGTCCAGGCGATAATTTTTATTCGATTTTCTTGCTTGAATCACCGAGTGCTGTTAGAATTCCCTGCTGGGAGTAATCGAATGTCTTTATCTGTTTTGCCGATGGTCATTAATATGATGGTTGTAACCAATTCCTTGTCGTATTGTGCCTGCGACCAGAGATAAGATATTCGTGCTTTCTTGATTTGATGATGTTCTCTCAACCGCGGGCCAAATTGCCCCGCGGTTTTTATTATTCTCATTCACAAGGTTAATACCATGCGCGATTGGATGCGTTTGATCAACGAGAAGGGATTGCGAACCTTTTTGTGGGTCTGGTTCGGACAGTTTGTTTCCATCATCGGCACGCGGATGACGAATTTTGCCCTGATGATCTGGGCTTACCAACAGTCGGACCGGGTGACAACCCTTGCCTTGCTGGGGACGTTTAATTATGTACCATACCTTCTGGCCAGCCCGTTGGCCGGGGTGGTTGTGGACCGGTGGGACAGGCGCAAGGTAATGATGGTATCCGACCTGCTATCTGCATTGGTGACCGCCGGGATGCTGGGGTTATTTCTCACTGGTGGACTGCGCATCTGGCATCTGTATCTGGGAGAGGCGCTGAATGGTTTCTTTAGCGCATTCCAGGGCCCGGCCTACCTGGCGGCGACCACGGTGTTGATCCCCAAGGAACAGCTTTCCCGTACCAATGGCCTGCGCTCGCTGGCGGCCAATGGATCGAGCGTTCTGGCTCCATTGATCGCGGGCGCGCTGTTGGCCTGGGTAGGGATTCAGATGGTTTTGGTGATTGACCTGGCTACCTTCCTCATCTCGATGAGTATCCTTGCGTTTGTGCATATTCCCCGACCACAGCAGAGCGCGGAAGGCCGGGCAAGCCGGGGGCGTTTCCTGAGCGAAATGCGCATTGGATTTGCGTATATCAATCGCCATCCTGGCCTGCGCGGGCTGATGCTGATGATGTTCGCGATCAATATGCTGGCCTCGCTGACCTACTTTTCCATCTTACCAGCGATGATCCTGGCGCGTAGCGGCCAAAACGAATGGGCCTTGGGTATGGTCCAGTCCGTTTTAGGCGCGGGTGGCGTGGTGGGGGCGCTGCTTCTCAGCACCTGGGGCGGCCCGCGGAAAAAGATCCATGGCGTGATGGGCTTCTGCGCGCTCTCGTTCCTGCTTGGCGACTCACTGTTTGCGGTGGGGCGCAGCCTTCCGGTCTGGTTAGTGGCGGCGGCATGTACCGCTGTCTTTATCCCATTCATTAGCGGCGGGCAGGAGACGATCTGGCAGTTAAAAGTCGAACAGGATCTGCAAGGGCGGGTGCTGGCTGTGAAAGATGCGCTTCAGCAATTTTTCATACCGGTCGGTTTCCTGCTGGGCGGCGTGCTTGCAGACAGAGTGTTCGAACCGGCCATGCGCGCTGGCGGCTCACTAGCCAGTACCTTTGGCTGGCTGGTTGGCACCGGCCCTGGCGCTGGAATGGGCCTGATGTTTACGCTCACCTGCATTTCCGGCACCCTGATTTGCCTAGCCGGCTACCTGTACGCGCCGCTGCGGAATGTGGAGGACGACCTGCCCGATGCGGCACAGCGCCCGGTGGAAAACGTCGCTCCGTCGCGATCCTAGCGAGCAGCTTCTTGAGGCGGATACCATCCCTCCATGGGGATGCGCGGGCACAGGAATCAAAAGAAGCCGCGTTGGCAGCTTCTTTGGGTTCAGGCGGGAGCGACGGG
>CALDSL010000337.1 GCA_937920255.1 uncultured Anaerolineaceae bacterium
AGGAGGTGGCTATGGCAAACGTAGCCATTGTGACCGAAAGCGTAGCCAGCATTCCGAAGAGTATGATGGATAGCCTGAATATTCACTGGGTGCCGCTGTATATACACCGCGGCACCGAAGTGTTGCGCGACCTGGTGACGGTGCAGAGCGATGAGTTTTACCAGTGGATGATGACCGCGCGCGAACTGCCCAAAACCGCCACCCCTGGCCTGGGCGAGTTTATGCAATTGTACGAAACCCTGGCCGTGCGCGATGGCATCAAAGAAATCGTCTCGATCCACATCACCTCGAAGGGCAGCGCGGTGTACCAGGCTGCCGTGGCGGCCAGAGATGCGATCAAAGAAAAGCTGCCGGAGCTGAAGATCGAGGTGATTGACACGCTCAACGTCTCGATGTGCGAGGGCTGGATGGCGATCGAGGCGGCGCGCGCGGCGCTGGCCGGCAAGAGTATGGCCGAAGTGGTGGACGTGGTGCGCAAGATGATCCCGGTCACGCGTATGATCCAAACCGCCGACACGCTCAAGTACCTGTTTATGGGCGGGCGCATCGGCAAGGCCAGCCACCTGGTCGGCTCGCTGCTCAACCTGCGCCCGCTGATCAGCATGGAAGACGGCATCATCGTTCCGCTGGGGGTGGCGCGCAGCCGCCACCGCTCGTACGAGATGATCGTCGAACTGATCGAGAAAGCGCTCAAGCCGGGTGAGCAGATCAAGATCGCGTACGTGCACGCCGGCGCGCGAGAGGAAGCCGAAAAGCTGCGCGCGCTGGTGCACAGGCGCGTCCCGGTGGTCGAGGAACTCTACGCCGAACTGTCGCCCGTGCTGGGCGTGCACAGCGGCCCCGGCACGGTTGGGGTGTGTTATTACCCTGTGCGGGAAGGTTAAGTTTTTCATCCCTCTCCCCGCATAGTTGGCAAGGTAATTAATAGCCAAATTCCAGCGGGGAGAGGGATAAAAGCCTCCCTCCATTTTCGGTTTTTGAAAATGGGGGGAGGTTGGAGGGGGGTGGGGTGGTGTGGATCTACCGCACCGTCACCGGCGCGTAGGATGCGTACTGCCGCCCGTCCAGATCCTCGACGATAAAGCCGACCACGTACTCGCCCGCGGCGGCATCCATCACCTCCCAGGTGAAGCCTTGATCTCCAAAGACCAGGATGGCGCCTTCCTGCGTGGCCGGGGTGACACCGCTGCCGCTGGCGTCGGTGTCCAGCCACTGCTCCAGCACGGTGAAGGTGTCGCCGGGGGACGGCACAATCTCCCACGGCGCGCCGGTCATGTCGGCCTGGGTGAAGCCGTAGACGTGCACCAGCACGCCGTTCTGCATCACCAGTTGCGCGTAGCGCCGTTCGCCGTCGGCGTAGGTGTAGATGCCGTCCACGCGGTAGGTGGCTTCCTCGGGGGTCGCGCCGTAGCGGTCGGGGCGCAGCATCACCGGCACCAGATCGCGGCCGTCGTTGATGCCAAACACGATCGGCTCCCACTCAAACTCGAGCGTGAACGCGCCCTCGCCCCAGTTGGGGTAGTACACCCCGTCGATCTCGCGCGTCTCGCCGCTGTCGAGATAGTCCATATCGGCGATATAGATCGACTGGCCGGTGCGGTCCATGTACCCCACAAACAGGTAGATGTAGCCGATGTTGCTGCCGTCGATCTGGCTGCTGACCAGGATGGTATCCTGGATGGAGACCGTGTCGTTGGAAAGCTGCACCTGCGAAACCTGGATTTCGCCAGCGCCGGGGGCGCGCGAAGGCACGATATCGGCCTGAGGCGCGCGGGTGGTATCGGCGGCAAATTCCTGCCCGGTGTAGTGGAAGGCCAGGAAGTCATCCCACAGCGAGTCCTGGGCGAAGCGGTTGGCGATGACGGTGTAGGAACGCGGCCCGCCCGCGCCGGTTTCGTACAGGCTGGAGTTGGGGAAGTAGACCGACACGCCCGTGGCGCCGCGCTTATTGGGGCCGTTCTTGATCGCCACCACTGAGCGGTCAATGGCAGCGACCACCTGGCTGGCGGCCTGCGAGACCTGCTGGTTGTTGACTTCGCGCTGCAAAAGCTGGGCGAAGTTACCGAGATCGATGTACGAAGGCGGCACCTGGCGGCCGAAGATGCTGGTGAACGAGCGCGCATAACCTTTGGCGCGCGCCACCTGCGACTGGTTGGCGTTTTGAAGTACGTAAGCCAGATCGTTCGTGCGGTCCATCAGGGCCGGCACCTGCGAGAGGTCGATGGCGGCCAGGGTGATGTCACCGCCCATCTGCTGGGCAAGCTGCGAGGCCGACATGCGCGGCGTGGAGCCAAACAGCCCGCTCATGCCCGAGGTCTGACGCAGCAGGTCGGCGCGGGCGTTCTCATCCAGAATACGCTGGTCTTCGACGATGTAGCCGTTGACGATGGCCTGACCGAACAGCCCGCCGTCCATCGCGGGGTTGGCGGTCAGGGCTTCAAATGCGTCGGCATAGGCCCAACCCAGCGCCGGTTCGGTTTCCTGCGAGAGTACGGCGTAGCGCGCGTGCGGTTCGAGCGCGCTGAGCACTTCGATGTGTCCCATCAGGCAGGCGTCCATGCCCAGCAGGTCGAACTTCTCCACGCCGGTCTGCCGCAGGATGTCGCTCAGGGCGGTGTCGATTTCGTTGAGGAATAACTGGTCGCCGGCGGCCTGGCCCAGTGGGGCGTTGCTGCTGGCGCGCGCGGCCGAGTCGCCGTCACTCCAGCCGCCCGGCCAGCCCATGCCGTGATCCGAAAGGATCAGCGCGTAGCGGTCAGCCGGGTAGGTTTGCATGGCCCAGGTAGCAAAGTCGACCAGGGTGTTGGTGTCGGACATGTTCACTTCGCCCAGGTCTTCCACCAGTTCGGAGCCGATGCGGTTGAGGTCGTTATCGCGCGTGACCAGATAACGCCGCGCGCTGGTCCAGTTATCGTCGCCGGAAAAGCCGCCGCGGTAGCGGTCGAGTTGGGCCACGATGGTGACATTATCGGTCGAGCCGACCCGTTCGGCTTCGTTCAGGTCGAGGGTGATATCCTGCTCGAGCACCTTATCGTCGGCGTCCTGGTACATCATCACCAGCCAGCTTTCGCCGCTGCCGGCGGCCGCGCTGGCCGGGCGCGGGGTGGACGTGGCGCGCGGCACGGTGGTGTTGAACACCAGCGGCGCGCGGGTGGGGGCTGTTCCGCCGCCGGCGGCGCCGCCCGAAAGATCCCGTGTGGGCTGAGCGATGGGTTCCTCCTGCTGCGGAAGCAGATCACCTCCGCCGCCGCCATTGAGCATGGGTAGCACCACAAAAATCACCAGGAGGACGATGACGATCATCCCCAGGCCACCGAAGCAGCCGCCGCGCCGCCCGCCGGTGGGTAGTTGGAATCCGCCCCCGCCGGTTCCGCCGCTGCCAAAGCCGCCGAACCCCCCGCCACCGCCGCCACTGCTGCCGGAACCCCCACCGCTGGTGCCAAAACCGCCCCCACCACTGCTGGGCCGCTCGCGGCGCGGCGCGTCGGCGCGCTCACGCGGCCCGCTGGATCCGCCCGTTGGCCGGCGGCGCCCGGCGCGCACCGTGCGGCCGGGGTCATTGGATGCAAAGAAACGATCTGCCAGTGAACGAACGGCAAAGATTTTTAACGTTGCCTGCATAGTACCCTCCAATACCGGGGAATTGGTTCGATTGATAAATACCCGGTTAAACGTATTGTAGCGGATTCCACATTCTACGCAGGGGATTACGGAAGAGGCAAATACTTCAGGCTGGTTTGGGAGAGTGAATGATGAAGATGGAGGAGTTGCGACCCCACTCCACCCCCCTCCCAACCTCCCCCCATTTTCAAAAACCGAAAATGGAGGGAGGAGTTAAAGCCTCCCCCCAAATGTGTATTTTCATTTGGGGGGAGGTTGGGAGGGGGGTGGAGTGGGGTGGGTACGCCTGCCGGGCTTTATTTGACCGGCAGGTAGATGTAGAACACCGAGTTATCGCTGAAGTCGAACTCCTCGCCGTAGTACTCCATGTCAAACCCAGGCGCCACCACTTCCAGGCCAGATTGCGGCAGCCAGCCTTTATACAGCGCCTGGTAGGTCTCGCCCAGCGTGTCCAGCTTGCCATGGTGCGGGTAGGCGACGACCTTCATCTCCTGCAGTTCCAGGCTGACCATGCCCTCGGGCACGTCCGCGGTCTGCGACACCTGGGCGCAGGCGATGTACTCGAACTCGCCTTCCGGCAGCCCCGGCGGGATGCGGCACACGCCAATCGCCGCGCCGCGCGTGTTGTGCTGGATCTCGCGATAGCGCCGGTTGAACTCATCCCATACCCCGGCAATCTCGTCGTGCTCGTTCTTGCCCTGGTAGCGCAGGCCCACCAGCTTGGTGGCGGGGAACTGGATAATCTTGACTTCGCTTGTGGTTGCCATTTCAGACTCCTTATCGATCTTTACAGCCGGATAGATGCTCCAATGACGGTTGCGTTCGACCGGGAACTGCACTTCCACCATGCTTTCGGCTTCTTCGCCCGGCTCCTGCAGGTAGAACTCGCGCACTGGGCCGGCCACCAGGTAACCGTTGGCCTCCACCCACTGGTACAGCGAGGTGTAGCCCTGCAGCAGCTCGGCGGGCTGGCGCGAGACGACCGCGCAGGCCATTTCCGGTACGGCCGGCAGCCAGCGCAGCGTCACCGCGCCGGGCGGCGGCGAGATCGGATCGCCGGCGCGCGCTTCGAGCACCACCGCGGTCTCGATCGGCACTTCGCGGGCGATGTACTCGGGGTTGTCGTGCAGCGCCAGCCACTCGCCGGTGGGGCGCAGGCGCGCCTCGTTCAGCCAGCCGGTGATGGCGCGGTAGAGCTGCTGGCTGCGCTCGGGCACCCGCTCGACCGAGGGCGCGACGCCGTGTTTCACGGCCACGCGCAGCTCCGGCGCAGACTTGAGCGCCGCGTCAGGCAGCAGCAGCCTGCCCTCGGCTTCGATCTGGTTGAGGCGCACCTCCACCAGCTCCAGCCGGCGCACTTCGGCGCGCACGCGCTGCGCCAGCTCTTCCTGTTTCTCCTGCAGCATGGCGCGCAACTGGGCCGCGCTCAGGTCTCGGTCGAGCAGGCGCGCCACCTCGTCCAGCGAGAAGCCCAGGTCTTTGAGCGCCAGGATGCGGTTGAGACGCGGCAGTTGCTGGAGCGCGTAGTAGCGGTAGCCGGTGAAGCGGTCGATCCAGGCCGGGCGCAGCAGCCCGATCTGCTCGTAATGGTGCAGGGTCTTGACCGTCACGCGCGCCAGTTTGGAGAAGTCACCGATCTTAAGCATGGTTGGTTCCCGTTACAAAAGTGTCTGAAGGCCTTCAGCAAACACAGTATAAACCCTCCGGTAACCGGCGAGTCAAGAGGGAGTTTCTTTGATGATGACGATGCGGGAGCAGGCTCCCGCATCGTCATCATCGTTATTTTTCTTTGGGTAAATCGGGCAATTGCCAGTTGATCTCGGGCAGGCCGGCTTCGCGCAGCGCGGCATTGGCGCGCGAGAACGGCCGGCTGCCGAAAAAGCCGCTGCTGGCCGAAAGCGGCGAAGGATGCGCGGATTGAATGATCACGTGCCGGGTGGTGTCGATCAGTTCGGCTTTGCGGCGCGCGTAGGCGCCCCACAGGATGAACACCACGCGCGTGGGCAGCTTGTTGACCGCGCGCAGAATCGCGTCGGTGAACTGCTCCCAGCCCTTGCCCTGGTGCGAGTTGGCCTGCCCCTGGCGCACTGTCAGAACGGCATTGAGCAGCAGCACGCCCTGGCGCGCCCAGGGCACCAGGCAGCCGTGATCGGGCGGTTTGGCGCCCACGTCCGCTTCCAGCTCTTTGTAGATATTTTGCAACGAAGGCGGCAGGGGCACGTTGGGGCGCACCGAAAACGAGCAGCCGTGTGCCTGGCGCGGCCCGTGGTAGGGGTCCTGCCCCAGGATGACCACGCGCACTTTTTCGTAGGGGGTGTACTCGAGGCAGGAGAAGACCTCGGTTTCTTTGGGGAAGATGGTGTACTTGGCGCGTTCCTCGGTGACGAACTGCGCCACCGCCTGGAAATAGGGTTTCTCCAGTTCGTCCGCCAGCACCGCGCGCCAATCTTCGGGGAGTGTGACAAGCATGGGTTGATCCTCCACTTGGGAGAATCATAGCACAAAAATATTTGCATGTTGTAGGTTGGGTTGAGGGCGCAATGGTTCTCAACTAGACCAGGGCGACGGCGCGCCCGAAACCCGACATCGGACCATAATCGTAGGTTGGGTTGAGGGCGCAAAGGTTCACGGTCAGGGCAGGGCGTTGGTGCGCCCGAAACCCAACATTGGTTAATGGGGAAGAGGTGCCGCGTTTCAAACGCAATCTGCAGCCGTATGCTTACGGTAGAAATTCAGCATCTGTCCAATTGATTTATGATATATACTATTAAGACCGCCCCTGATATACCGATAACCGCATGATGTTTGCCGATCCTTGCAACTTTGACCCTCTGTACCTGTATGGGAGGCCGAAATGACCGATTCCAACCCGCAAGTATCTGATGCTGATCGACAGGGCATTGAACAGGCAGCCCTGGACTATATCGAAGGCTGGTATAACGGCGACGCGGAGCGCATGGAGCACAGCCTGCACCCTGACCTGGCCAAACGGATTGTGTTCGCCGATCCGCGCGGCTTCGACCGACTCGAGCCAATCAGCGCAATGGGGCTGGTGATTGCCACCCGGCGCGGAGCTGGCGCGCGCACGCCGCCTGAGCGCCAGCGCAAGCAGATCACGATCCTGGATGTGTTTGGCAAAGCCGCCTGCGTTCGGGTGGACGCCGCTGACTGGATCGACTACCTGCACCTGGGCAAGCTCAACGGCCAGTGGCAGATCGTAAACGTGCTGTGGGAAAGGCGGTCGGGATGAGCCTGTCACCACGCCGGCTGGGGCGAAGCGACCTGTGGGTTAGCGCTGTGGGGCTGGGTTGCAATGCCATCGGTGGGCCAATGTGGGACCGCGCGGTGCGAGGTGACCTGCCGGTAGGCTACGGCGCGGTAGATGACCGCGAATCGACGCGCGCCATCCGCCGCGCGCTGGATCTGGGCATCAATTTCTTTGACACGGCCGATGAATACGGCTGCGGTCACAGCGAGCGCGTGCTGGGCGCGGCGCTGAGCGGACAGAAGAATGATGTCATCGTATCCTCCAAATTCGGCTTTACCTTCAACGAGCAAACGCGCGAGGTGCTGGGGAAAGATGCCTCCCCGGCGTATATCCGGCGGGCATGTGAAGCCAGCTTGCGCCGCCTGGGTCGCGACTACCTGGATATCTACCTGCTGCACATTCGCGATCTTCCCTATGCAGAAGCCGGGATGGCGCGTGATACGCTGGAATCGCTGGCGGCCGAAGGCATGATCCGCTGGTACGGCTGGAGCACGGATGATGTGGAACGCGCCCGCTTTTTCGCGGAAGGGGCACATTGCGCGGTGATCGAGCACCGACTGAATGTGCTGCTGGATGCGCCGGAGATGTTGGCCCTGTGCGAGGAACTGGATCTGGGCAGCGTCAACCGCATCCCGCTACTGATGGGCGTGCTGACCGGCAAGTACACCTCCGATCACCTGCCGCCGGACGATGATGTGCGCAGCATGTTCTTCAGCCACAGCGGCTTTGCCGGGGATGTAGCCCGCATCCAGCGCGTGAAAGATATCCTCACCAGCGGTGGCCGCAGCCTGGCGCAGGGCGCGCTGCTGTGGATCCTCTCGCGCAGCCCGCGTGCTGTGCCGATCCCTGGCTTTCGCACAGTGGAACAGGTAGAGCAGAACGTGGAGGTTTGCGACATGGATCCGCTGACCGAGCACGAGATGTCCAAGATTCAAATGGCGTTGGGCTGACATGCTTCTATGAATGAATTCCATTGTGTGCCAATCGTAGGTTGGGTTGAGGGCGCAATGGTTCTCAACCCGGTCAAGGCGTTGGTGCGCCCGAAACCCAACATCCGTTGATGGATAAAGGGGTGTTGGGTTTCAAAATGTAGGTTGGGTTGAGGGCGCAGAGGTTCCCGGCCCGGTCAAGGCGGTGGCGCGCCCGAAACCCAACATTGGTTTATGGATACAAGAGTGTTGGGTTTCAGGGGCATGATGGGTGTGTTTTTGGTAGAGAAGTCTTTGCCCCTTCAACCCAACCTACGGGTCTTAACGAAAAAGACTTCCTCGTGGGAAGTCTCTAGTGCCCTCGGCAGAACTCGAACATCGTCCCCCTTGTGGGGATCGGCAACTTTAACGAAAAAGACTTCC
>CALDSL010000338.1 GCA_937920255.1 uncultured Anaerolineaceae bacterium
ACAGCACCATCACAGAAATGGAAGTGTTGAAGGTCAAACCCACGCCCTTTATGCAGCGTATCGCCTCGTTACTGCGCGATGCCGCCGCCGAACTGCTGCAGGCCGTTGACCGCTTGGAGGAGCATCCCGGCGTGGCCAATGAGCACGCGCAGCGCGCCAAGGCGCTCGAAAACCGGGTGGAAGACGTGTACCGTGAAGCCCTGGCCGAGCTATTCAGCGGTGGCGAGGACATCAAGCAGGTGGTGAAGATGCTAAAGTTCCGCGAAGTGTACCGTCATATGAGCAATGCCGCCGACCGGGGCGACGAGGCCGCGAATGTCATCGCGGACATTGTGGTTAAAATTTCTTAAAGGTAAAACTCATGCTCACTCTGGTGATTATCGTTATCGTTCTGGCGCTGCTTTTTGACTTGACGAACGGCATCAAGGATTCCAGTAACATTGTCGCCACAATGATTATGACGCGCGCGTTCTCACCCCGCGTGGCGTTGGGAGTGACGGCTGTGTGCGAGTTCAGCGGCCCGTTCATCTTTGGAGTCGCGCTGGCTGAAACCATCGGGCGTGGGATCGTTGACCCCCGGGTTATCGACACGTCTGTGCTGGTCGCGGCGCTGATTAGCGCCGTAGTTTGGAACCTGCTCACCTGGTATTGGGCGCTGCCCAGCAGTTCATCGCACGCGTTGATCGGTGGATTGGTAGGGTCAGTTGTCATTGCGGCAGGCTGGCAGTCGATTCAGCTTTCAGGATTGCTGAAAATTCTGCTCACTTTGTTTACCTCGCCCATCATTGGTTTCCTGATAGGCTTTATCGTTTTGCGATTGATTTTAATGGTTTTCTGGAACGCAACGCCGCGCATCAACGGTCTGTTCAAACGCAGCCAGTTGGTTACCGGCGTGGCGCTGGCACTCAGCCACGGGGCGAATGACGCGCAGAAAACGATGGGCATTATCACGCTTGCTCTGGTTACCGGCGGCTACCTTGAGAGTTTTGAGGTGCCGTTTTGGGTTATTTTCGCTTGCGCGGCAATGATCGCCATTGGTACGGCTATCGGTGGGTGGGGCTTGATCAAGACGCTGGGAAGCAAGTTTTTCAAGATCCGCCCGGTGGATGGTTTTGCAACGCAATTCGCTTCAGCGGCTGTGATTTTAGGAGCTTCTTTATTAGGCGGCCCGGTGAGCACTACCCAGGTCGTCAGCTCTTCGATCATGGGCGTCGGCGCGGCGGAACGCTTGAACAAAGTGCGCTGGCATGTGGCGCAGGAAATTGTGATGGCCTGGGTGCTCACCATCCCGGCGTCGGCCCTGGTCGGCGCGGGTGTGTACTGGCTCATTCACCTGTTTGTTTGATGAATCTCAAGATCATAGACTGTAGGAAAGGCATTGAAGCACGAATGAACGACACCTCCCAATATGATATCGTATTTATCGGTAATTACACCAAAGACACCATCATCTCCCCGGCCGGCACCCGCTTTGTGGACGGCGGCGGCATGAACTATGCCGCAAACGCCGCCGCGCGCCTTGGCTTGAAAACCGCGGTCGTCACCCGGCTGGCGCTGGAGGATGAGCACGTCATTCAGGGATTGGAATCGGCCGGGATCGACAGCTTTGTCACCTACTCGTCCTCGTCGACGCTGATGAAGCTGGAATACCCGACCACCGACCCCGACATTCGCACGCTGACCGTGGCCGGCACGGCTGGCTCGATCACCGCCGACGACCTCGACCCGGTGAAAACGCGCGCCGCGGCCATCAACTCCAGCTACCGCGGCGAAGTGGGCATGGATGTCATCCAGCGCCTGCACGAGCGCGGCGTGCTCCTGGCGGCTGACATGCAGGGTTTTGTGCGCGTACTGCGCGGGCAAAGCCTGGGCTACGAGCCCTGGCCGGAGATGGAAGCGACCCTCGCGCTGGTGGACGTTGTCAAAAGCGACGCGGTCGAAGCTGAGTTTCTCACCGGTGAGAAAGATATCTACAAAGCCGCCCGTGTATACGCAGACATGGGCCCTGGCGAGATTGTGCTAACGCACCGCGACGGCCTGCTGGTGTACGCTCACGGCCAGACCTACGAATACGGGTTCTACCCGGCCCAGTTGATCGGCCGCAGCGGCCGCGGCGACACCTGCATCGGCTCGTACATGGCCATGCGCCTATCGCGCGATCCGCAAGAGGCCGGCCGGTGGGCGGCTGCTGTGACCAGCCTGAAGATGGAAAAGCTCAGCCCCTTCAACCGCTCGATGGCGGAAGTTGAGGCCTTTCTTCGCGAAAAATACCAGCCCGGATCGAACGGGCATCATCCCTAAACCCAGCAGCGGCTGGTCGCTGATGCCTCCCGATCGTTCCGCCATCGTAACGCAAATCGAACTGCTAAAAGCCAGGTGGACAGAGCAGGTTCTGTCCACCTGGGAGCAAATGACGGATGAATGGGCCGCGGACGATCCGCAGGACCGGGTCTGGCTGATGTATTCGGCCAATTACCTGCTCCGGACAGGCGGGG
>CALDSL010000339.1 GCA_937920255.1 uncultured Anaerolineaceae bacterium
ACCATGCTGAGCGGGTAGACCACCGGCGAGATGAACAGCCAGAACTGGGTCAGGAACGGGGTCACGTAGCCCACGTCGCGGTACTGCACGTTGAGCGCCGAGAGCCACAGGCTGACTCCCAGCGCGGTGACCACCGCCAGCAGCAGGAACAGCGGCAGCGTCCAGAAATAGGGCGAAAGCGGCCAGCGGTAGTACAGCATCAGGCCCAACATCACCACAAACGCGATGAGAAAATCGACCAGCGCGGCCAGGATCGACGAGAGCGGCAAAATGAGGCGCGGGAAGTACACCTTGGTGATCATGTTGCTGTTGTTGACCAGCGAGCGCGAGGCCACGCCCAGCGCGGTAGCGAACAGTTCCCACGGCAGCAGCCCGGCGAACGAAAACAGCGGGTAGGGCACGCCGTCTGACGAGACTTTGGCAAAACCGCCAAAGAAGATGCTGAACACCACCATCGAGAGGAACGGGCGCAACACGGCCCAGCTCGCGCCCAGCACGGTCTGCTTGTAGCGCACTTTCAGGTCGCGCCAGGTCATAAAATAGATCAGCTCGCGGTACAGCCACAGGTCGCCCAACCGCAGCGCGGTCCAGCCGCTGGGCGGTTTCAACAGGACGACGCGCGGTTCGCTGCGCGGGATGCTCTTGCTATCTGCCAATCGTCCTCCTAAGCCTGAACGGGCTGCGCGCGGCGCTGCCGGTACCAGTCGATGGTGCGCCGCAGGCCTTCTTCAAAGTTGGTCTGCGCGCGGAAGCCAAACATCTGCTCGGCGCGGGTGGTATCCAGCGCGCGGCGCGGCTGGCCGTTGGGCTTGCCGGTGTCCCACACCAGCTTGCCGCTGAAACCCGTCAGGCGGGCGATCATTTCGGCCAGGTCTTTGATCGCGATCTCGTTGCCCGAGCCGAGGTTGACCGGCAGCGACTGGTTGTAATGCTCGGCGGCCAGCAGAATGCCCTCGGCGGCGTCTTCCACGTAGAGGAATTCGCGCGTGGGCGAGCCATCGCCCCACACCACCACCTCGCTTTCGCCCGCTTCCTGCGCCTCGATGCACTTGCGGATCAAGGCCGGGATGACGTGCGAGCTGTTGAGGTCGAAGTTGTCGCGCGGGCCGTACAGGTTGACCGGCAGCAGAAAGATCGAATTAAAGCCGTACTGGTCGCGGTAAGCCTGCGACTGCACCAGCAGCATCTTCTTGGCCAGCCCGTAGGGCGCGTTGGTCTCCTCGGGGTAACCGCCCCACAGATCGTCCTCGTGGAAGGGTACCGGGGTGAATTTGGGGTAGGCGCACACCGTGCCCAGCGCCACGAACTTCTCCACCCCGCGCTCGTAGGCCTGGTGCATGAGCTGCACGCCCATCATCAGGTTGTCGTAGAAGAACTCGGCCGGGTGGGCGCGGTTGGCGCCGATGCCGCCCACGTGCGCCGCCAGGTGCAGGATGATATCCGGGCGGGCGTCGTCCAACATGCGGCGGATGCTTTCCGGCTGGACCAGGTCATAATACTGGAGCAGCGGCACAAAAATATCCTCCGCGCCGCGCTGGCGCAGCTTTTCCACCAGGAACGAGCCCAAAAAACCGGCCCCACCGGTCACGCACACCCTGCGGCCATGCCAGAAATTACTCATATCCGTCTTCGCCTTTCGTATCCGTCGTATCGGGTTTGCTGCCGCCGTCAGGCATTACCACAAACACCTTCATCCCGTTCACCAGCAGCAGCGGCGCCTCGGGGGTTTCGACCACCGTGATGCCCTGCTCCAGGCAGGTAAGCTGGCATACCTCGGCCACGTCGCCGCTGCCTTCCAGCCGCACCTGATGGTAGCCGTGCGCGCGCACCTGGTCGATGGCGTCGCGCATGCGCTCGCGCACCAGCCGGTAGAGGTGGAAAGACGTGTTGATGTAATCCAACGTCAACCGCGCGCGCAGCGCCAGCCCTTCGGGGGTGATGATATACAACAATTTGCGGCGATTTGCGCGCCGCACCTTGACATAACCCTTTTCCACCAGCCGTTTGAGATGCCAGTTGACCGTTCCAATCGCAACACCGAGCTGCGCCGCCATCGAAGCCTGCGTGGCTTCGGGGTTCTGGTCAATCTGCTCGAGGATCACGAGATCGCAGTTGTTGTCGGAGGGAAGGTTCATTCAGGCTTTTCCAATGTTCAGTCATTGAACATTGGAATTATAAGACCGTCC
>CALDSL010000340.1 GCA_937920255.1 uncultured Anaerolineaceae bacterium
CCAGCGTGCCCATCTGCACCAGCACGCCGAACGGAAATACCTGCTCTTCCGGGAATTGCCAGCCGAACAGGTAGGGAACCAGTACCAGGTGTGCTGAGCTGGAGATGGGTAAAAATTCGGTTAAACCCTGGACGATGCCCAAGAAAATGCCATGTAGGATGGTCATGGTGTCTCTTCTTTGGTGGGATAATTGGCCAAAAAATCGGCCGCAAATGCGTCGAAAGTGCCGTCGATAATCGCCTGGCGCGCTTGCTGCATCAAGTGGACCAACGTGTGGAGGTTGTGGATCGAAATGAGCGTGGCGGAGAGCATCTCTTTGGCCACGATCAGGTGGCGCAAATAGGCGCGGGTGAAGTTCTGGCATGCATAACAGCCGCAGCCTTCCTCAATCGGGCGCTCATCGCGGGCGTAGGTGGCATTCATCAGGTTCAACCGGCCGGTGGTGGTCATGGCGGCCTGGTGGCGTGCCAGTCGGGTGGGCAGCACGCAGTCGAAGATATCCACGCCGCGCAGCACGCCGTTGATCAGGTCTTCCGGCGAGCCGACGCCCATCAGATAGCGGGGCTTGTTCTCGGGCAGGATCGGATCAACCACTTCCAGCATGGCGTTCATGTCCGCCTTGGTTTCGCCCACCGACAGCCCGCCGATGGCATAGCCGCGCGCGTCCAGTTTGCCGATGAATTCGGCTGAACGCGCGCGCAAATCGGCGAATGCACCGCCCTGAACGATGGGGAACAGGGCCTGGTCGGCGCGACGTTTAGCCTCCAGGCAGCGCAGCGCCCAGGCATGGGTGCGCTGCATAGCTCGCTCGATCACCGGCAGGTCGTAGGGTGGAGCGCATTCGTCGAACGCCATGATGATGTCCGCGCCCAGTTTTTCCTGGATCTGCACCGCGCTCTCCGGCGTGAAGCGATGGGTCGAACCGTCAATATGGCTTTTGAACGTCACCCCGTCGTCATCCACCTTGCGGATGTCGGACAGCGAGAACACCTGGAAGCCGCCTGAATCGGTCAGCATTGGGTTCGGCCAGCGCATGAAGTTATGCAGCCCGCCCATCTCTGCCACCAGGTCCGCGCCGGGGCGCAGGTACAGGTGGTAGGTGTTCGACAGCACCAGCGTAGCGCCCAACTCGGCCAACTGCGCCGGGGTGAGCGCTTTTACCGTGGCTTGCGTGCCCACCGGGGCAAAAACCGGGGTCTGCAGCGCGCCGTGCGGGGTGTGGAAGACCCCGGCCCGCGCGCGTCCCTGCCGTGCCGTGATCTCGAAATCAAAGGTCTGTTCTGCCATATAGGCTGGATTATACTCGATTCAACTGTTGTTCTTCATAGATCAATCAGCCAGCGACTGGCGGCCTGTTTCCCGCATCCATTCCAAGAGCGGCAGCAGGTGCTCATCGTGGTGGTGTTCATACGAAGCCTGCAACACAAGCGACAGCGGGTAAGGCTGCAACCATGCGTATTTTCCCGGCGCCAGCAAATCTTCTTCCGGGGTTTGGCGGGCATGCTCGAGAAACCGTTGAAAACCGCTGCTCCAACTGCTATAGACGCTCTGCCAGGGTAGGGGGCGGTAGGTTTCCAGAATCCAGGCGTTGACCGGATGTAAATGCTCTTCCCGGTCCGGGTCCAGGCCGTCTCCCCAGCGGGGCAGATAGGGTTCGTGCCCGCCCAGCGCGGCCTCCATGCGCGCGATCGAGCGCTGCTGCCAGGCCCAAAGGTGCGCGATGACGTCCTTGATGGATAAATTCCCGGGGAGCTGCTGTTCCAAAGCCTGCTCTTCGCGGATGCCGGCCAGCAGCCCTTCCCAGCGCTGGTATTCGTCGGTCAGCATGCGGATCAATTCTTGTTTGGTGGCCATTCTTGCTCCTGCGCGTCCGGCATGTCCGTTAAAACCGGACGCCCGATTATTATATCCAAAACAGCAGGCGGCGGTTTCCGTGCAACCCTGGCGCTTGTCAAAGCACGCCGGGAGGGTTTATACTAACCCTGTCATACGATCGATAACCTCATCCGCACGAGCGAACCAATGGACACAGCAAACTACACGACCTGGTTGGAAATTGACCTGGGGGCGGTGCGCAATAACATCCGCCAGACAAATAAAATCACCGGGCGGCCGGTGATGGCGGTGGTGAAAGGCAATGCCTACGGGCACGGCGTGGAAGCCGTTTCGCGCGCGGCGCTGGAGGC
>CALDSL010000341.1 GCA_937920255.1 uncultured Anaerolineaceae bacterium
CAAGTAACATTTCTATACCATTTAAGGAGTGGGGTATGAAAAAGAATATCGGTTTGATGATCGTGATGGCGGTGGCGGTGATCGTTTTGGCGGCCTGCTCGGGGGGCGGCAGCAGCAGCGGAAATTCCATCTCCACCACGGCCACGGATTTTCACTTTGAGCCTTCGAGCTGGACGGTGAAAGCCGGCGAAGAGGTGACGCTGAGCATCACCAACAACGGCGCGGTGGAACATGACTGGGTGCTGCTGGGCAGCATGATCACGCCTCCTGCCGACGGCGAGAAGGACGTGATCTTCGAGACCGAGGTCGCCCCGGGGCAGACGGAAACGGTGACGTTCACCGCCCCAGCCACGCCGGGCGAGTACCAGGTCATCTGCGAGATCGCGGGCCACCTGGAAGCCGGCATGGAAGGCAAACTGGTCGTTACCGAATAAGCGTCGGTGATTTCTTTCGAAAAACAACATCGCGGCAGCCGGGCGGCTGCCGCGATGTTGTTTGTTGTTGCAGCGACTATTTCCGCAGGCGGCGGATGAGCCCGCGCAGCAGCAGGACGCCTCCAACGATGCCGGCCAGGATGGCCAGTCCCTGGAGCGGGTAGAGCGGCACTTCCAGGGGCTCGGGCGGGGTTTGTCCCTGCGGGCCGCCGGCGCGGCGGATGCGCCACAGCGTGCCGGTGCCTTTCTGCATGCGGATGCCGCCCTTTTCCGGGGCAATTTCGATCTCGCCGTAATCGACGACATACAGTGCGCCGTCGGGGCCAAACTGGCAGTGCGAGGGGCGCTCGAAGCCTGAATGCGGCAGCTTGGAGGCCGGCCCGCCGATGCGGTTGACCGCGAAATCATTGTATTGGCGGTTGGCAATATCGACGCGCACAACTTTGAACCCCATGGGGGTGACGGCGTACTTGAGGGTGGTGATGGGCGCGAGATCGCCAAAGCAGGCTACGAACGCCTGGCCTTCAAAACCGAAGGCCGGGTCTTTGCAGATATCCACGCCGTTGGCGGCAACGTGCACACCAAATTCTACCAGCGGCTTGGGCGGATCAATCTCCGGCGGGTTAGCGATCAGCGGCTGGCGGTTGCGACCGCCCTCGCCCCAGCGGGGATCATCCAGGCGCACCCCGGAGGCATAATCCGGCCAACCGTACCAGCGCCCCTGCTCCAGCATGTAGAAATCATCGGGGTCTTCGGTGATATAGCGCTGGCCGCGCTCGTCCATGCCATGCTCGGTGCAGTACAGCCGGCCTTCAGCATCGAATGCCAGCCCGTAAGGGTTGCGCAGGCCGGAAGCGAACACTTCCAGCTCGCTGCCGTCCGGATTGCAGCGCATGATCGCGCCGGTCGGCCGGTCGCTGGCTGGGATCACCTGGCCGGCCTGGGTGGGCACGCCAAAGGGAGAGTAAGCTCCGCTCTGCACGGTTTCGGTCACGTCTTTGAGCACGTTCTGGTAATCAAAGTTTTCACCGGTAAGGATCAGATCCTGGGCTGGGTAGTCGTGAAAATCGGGGTATTTGGGGAGCCATTCAAAGGCGTAATCATCAGCGCCCACCACGCCGGCATTGGTGGCGCAGCCCTGGCCGTAGTACAGCTTGCCGTCCGGGCCAATCACGGGGTAGTTGGCCTGGTGGTCGCCGACCCCCGGCAGGCCGGTGAGCAATTCTTCCACCACGCCACCCGGGCGGATGCGCAGCAGGGTGTCGGTATTCATCACGTACAGGTAGCCGTTGTACCAGGTGACCCCGGTCAGCGCGCCGGAAAGCACCCAGCGGTCTTCGGGCACTTCATAATATACCTGCTGCTCGCCGGTATTCACATCTACCTTGACGATGCGCGGGGGCGAGTCGATTTTATGACCACACTCGGCCACGTAACAGTTGCCATCCGGATCAAAGGTACAGTGCACCGGGGCGTTCAACCCGGTGGCCACCACTTCGGCGGCGTAGCCCTCGGGCAGCAGGATGTCGCGCGGGTTGTGCTTGCGCGGGCCGGAACGGTCGATCTTGATATTCTTCAACAACGGCAGGATGGGCGCGTAGAGCGTAGCCAGCCAGCTTGGCAGATCCGGCGCAAATTTGGAGCCGGTTTCGCGATTTGCCTTTTTCTCTTGGATTTGCATGGTTATCCTCCCAGTACAGTTATGCGGTGGGTTTTACGCTCGGTGCATGGGCGCGCAATCCACGCAGAGCCAGCAGGCTGGCCAGCGACGCCAGCGCGGCGAGCACAAACAGCAGCGGAAAACCGGCGCCATCAGAAGCGCGGTTAGCGGCATCGATCAGCGGGCCGAACAGGCCGGCCGCGGCGGCCGCGCCGGCCGTGCCAAAGTTGGCCAGCGCCAAAAAACGCCCGGCCTCGGCCGGTGGCGCAAGGTCGGCGGTGAGGGCCCAGTTGGCGCTGGAGAAGGCCGCGGACCCCAGCGACATCAGGCCACCGGCGGCCAGGATGGCGGCGCTGCTGTGCGCGCCGATGAGCAGCAAAATACCGGCCGCGTTGGCCAGCGCGCCAAACACCATGACTGGCACACGCCCGAAGCGGTCGGCGGCCCTGCCGGCCGGAATGGCGAAAAAAACCGTGACCAGTGACAGACCGGCCAGCAGCCCGGCCGCCTGCTGGGCGGCGCTGGCGGGGTCCAGCCCCAGACGCTCGGCGACAAAGAGCAACAAAAAACGCCCCACGGCGTAGGTGCCGGTCAGGAACAGGAAACGGGCCGCGACGGCGCGCGTAAAAGCGCGGTTCTCGCGCAGCGACAGGCTATAGACGCCCAAGATGGAAGGGCGACTGCCCTCCTGCTGCGCCGCCGGAGCGGGCGGCTCGCGCACCAGCAGTAGGGTGAGCAAAAATGCGGCCAGCAGCACGGCGGCAGTCACCGCCAGCGCCAGCCGCACCTGGTTGGAACCGAGCAGCGCGCCCAGCAGCACGAAGCCGAGCATCGCACCGGTGAGATCCATGACCCCTTTCCAGCCCGAAGCCTGGCCGCGCTGCCCGGGCGGGACCATATCGGGGATGAAGCCCTGCTGAGCGGCCTGCGCCACGCTGGAACTGACCTGCGCCAGCAGATACCCGGCGGCCACAAACAGCAGGCTGGAGCCCGCGCCAAAAACCGCCAGCGCCAGCAAAATCAGCCCCACGCCGAGCGCCAGCATTCCGCGGCGGCCCCAACGGGCGCGCAGACGGTCGCTCCACGCGCCGGCCAGGGGCTGGATCAACATTCCGGCCAGCAGGCCGGCGAAGGTCAGGAAACCCAGGGTCGTGGCCTGAGTATCCTCGGGCGCCAGCCCCAGCAACACCGCCGGCAGCAACAGCGTATTCATGCCGTCGGACAGCGTGCTGAGGGCCAGCCAAAAAATACTGATACCAACCAGCTCGCGCGCTCTAAGCACGGGCGGTTACTCGAGGTCTTGCCGCCGGTCGCGATCGGGGTCGTCGGGCACGCCCAGGTCAGCGCCGCTCATGCTGGGCGGGTCAGTTGGCGTGTGTTTGTCGAAGTGCTTCTCGGCGTATTTCTCCTCGCCGGTGACCGGGACAGGGCTGGCCATGCCGGTGGACACATCCGCGGCCGGCTGCCCGGAAAGCGAACTGGGTGCGTTGACGTTGGCGCCATGGTCAACGCCCACGTTGAGGCGGTAGACCAACTCGCCGCCGAGCCAGGCGGTCAGCGTGCCCAGGCCGATGGCCGCGAACGAGAGAATGTAACCCAGCGTGCCGGGGACGAAATCGACGGCGTTCATGCGCAGGAACCAGCTTCCGGCCATCAACGCGGTGACGAGCACGTTGCCCAGGCCATGCGTGGCGCCGATCGCTTTGGCGCGCGTGCCGGCGGGAATGGCCAGCCAGTCGATGAAGCCAAAGATCGCCGCGACCAGGCCCATGATGATGCCGAACAGGATGTTGTAATAGGCCACGGTGGAAAAGAGTTCGTTTCCGTTGACCAGATAGAGGATATCGAATACGACTGCGCTAATGAATAACCCCAGCGGGAACACAATCAGCATGGGGTGAATGGGATGCCCGGCTATTTTTGCTCTGCTCTCCATAACAACCTTCCTTTCAAAATGCATCGCGTATTTTTCCCGCATTGTTCCGAGCGGTTATGAATACACTATACAATTTTGCGGACGGGTTCAATCGGGGATGTTCCGGAGGGGGTAGGTAGTTTCCCTCTTTGAGGAAGTCGAGTAGGGTGCTCTGCGAGCAGGCGCATGCTACAGGTCAATTATTGGAATTAACCACCATCGCCGTTCTCGGTGGGTTCGCGGGAGGTGTCGGTGAAGGCGAGGAAGATGGCGGTCTGGCTGATCATGTCCAGGGCGGGGCCGAGATTTTCCTCGAGCGAATGCTGGCCGGCGACGTCCGGCTCGCCCAGGCGCTTGAACAGCGGCAGGGGTATCTGCGGCTGCTGCACGTTGACCGAAAAGTCTTCCAGACCAGGGCCCATCTCCCAAAAACGGGAAATGCCGGCTTCCAGGGCGGGGGCGGCGGTTTCTTCCTCGGGTTCCGGCGTTTCGGCGGGCGCTTCGGAGCCGGTGCGGCGCAGGCGCAGCGCCTGGAGGATGTTCTCCTGGGTGCGGCCGCGCATGCGGAACAAGAGGAACGGGTCCTCGTCAAAGCGGTCGGCGAGGATGTACTGGGTGGCGGCGATGTGCTTGCACGGGTTGGCCCAGTCGGGGCAGGAGCATTCGGTGTGCAGGTCGCCGCCGCGCGCGGGGAAGAGACTGACCCCGGCGGCGGAAAATGCTTCTTCGATAGTGGGTGGCATTTCGCCGGCCAGGAGTTGAGCGGTAAAGATGGCTCGCCCGGCCAGCACGTCCAGTACCTGATCCCACTGCTCGTCGCTGAACGGCGTGACCGAAATGACGACCTTATACGGCTGAGGGCGCGAGCCCTGCACTTTGGCCACCACGTCGCCGCTGACCTCGTTCATCGAAAGCACCTGGCCCATGCGCGCGTAACGCCGCCCGCGCTGCAAGCGAGCGCCGTCCATCAGACGTTCCATGGCCAGCAGCCAGCGCTTGGCCCACCAGTTCTTGCCAAACTCACCGCCCTCGCTGTTGAGCGCTTTAATACCGCCGCGCGCCTTGATCGGCGTGGAGGACGGGAAGTTTTGGGCGGGCCGGTAGACGCTCTGCGCGCGATCGCCGCGCTTGGGGCGCTTGCGGGGCGATGTGACGCCGGCATTGCCCTGGCGCGGATTGCGCTGCCCGCGGGTGGCATCCGGCTGACCGGGCGTGGATTGGGCTGGCCTGGTTCGCTGGCGCTGGCGGTTATCTTGCGCCGGGCGTTGTTTCTGCGCGTCCTGGCCCTCTCTGGGAGGCTGCGAGCCGCGGTCGCGGCGGCCGGGGCGTCGCTGTTGCTGGTTCTCCTGCCCGGCCTGCTGAGCGGGCTGCTGGCCGGCGTCGCCCGGTTGGCGCGGGCGGTTATCCTGGCGAGCGCGCCCGCCGCGGCGGGATGACCTGCGCTGCTGGCCGTCTTTGGGCTGGCTGGGCTGCTGCGCGGCAGGGGGAGTTGATTTCGGCGAGTCGGGCTGCGGCCGGTTCTGGTTTTCGGCGGGGCGCGCTTCCTGGTTGCCAGCGGCCGGCCCCTGCGGGGTGCGGCGGCGGCGCCAGCGCCGGTTGCGGCTGCCCTGGCTGGTGTCTTTTGGGTTATCCGCGCGGTTTTGGCCGCTATCGTTGTCGTTGCCCATTAATCATACGTCCTTGCTTGATAATTTGGTTAACCGGCCGTACCGTACCCACAGGGCTGTGCCCTTCGACGGGGCTCACACACCTGCCCAGAGCCGCAGGCGCGGGTCGTCCCGCACCGTCCCTGCGTCCTTCGGGAATGTTCCTACGGGAGGGTACTTTCTTGCTGAGCCGTACCCTTCGACAAGCTTAGGGTACTTTGTTAAGAGCGGCGTAGCTGCACCAGGTCGCGCAGTTCGTCGGTGGAGAGCTCGGTCAGCCAGGCTTCGCCGCTGCCGACGATGGCTTCGGCCAGGCCTTTCTTGGATTCGATCATTTCATCAATCTTTTCTTCCAGGGTGCCGGTGGTGAGGA
>CALDSL010000342.1 GCA_937920255.1 uncultured Anaerolineaceae bacterium
GGCCAACACCATACACTGGTATTGGATTTTTATAGGGAGAGCAGAGAATGAGCGTTAAAGTTCTCGATGCGCATGTGCGCAGCAAACCAGGGATTGCCTGCATCGATTTGATGGGGGAAATATCGGCCCAGGCGGAAGATGTATTGAACCAGGCCTATGAAGAAGCGGTCGGCGCCAACCCAGGCACCATCCTGCTAAACTTTAGCGGCGTGGAATACATCAACAGTACCGGCATCGCGTTAATTCTCAACCTGCTGGTCAAAGCTGGGCGCTCGCATCGCAAACTGTATTCGTACGGCTTGAGCGATCATTACCGCGAGATTTTTCGCATCACGCGGTTGTCAGACTTTATGCGCATTTTTAACGATGAGACCGCCGCTCTCGCAGCAGTCACATAAAAACACACCTGGTTTCTGGGAGGTTACACATGGTTGAGGCAAAGATACAGGTAAAGCCGCGCGCTCAGACGGACGGCATCGTGGTTCTGGATATCAACGGTGAAATTAACGCTGCCGCCGAAAAGCCGTTAATGGACGCCTATGCTCAGGCTTCGGGCGCGGGGGTGAAGGTTTTGGCATTGAATTTTGGCGGCCTGGATTATATGAACAGCACTGGCATTGGCCTGCTGGTCACGCTGCTGATCCGCGCCACGCGCGCCAAACAGCGGCTGGTGGCCTATGGCTTGAACAACCATTACCGCCAGATCTTTGAAATGACCCGCTTAAATGAGGCGATTACCATCTACGACAGTGAAGCCGAAGCGTTGGCCGCTGTTGGCTCCGCATAAGCTGCGTTAGGACGACTGAAGGTGCAATTTTGAGAGCAAAACCCCTGCCGATGCATCGCAACCCGGTCATGTTTTCCAGCCATACCACCCTGGAAGGCTGGCAGCTTACCGCGGCGCGATTTGGCTGGCTGCTGATCACCGCCTTGATCCTGGTCTTATTTATTCTGGCGGTGCCATCCGATTACGCCCAACAGTACCAGAGCGCCAGCAGTGAATTTTCCGCGGCGCTGGCCGAGCTGGGTCTCAGCCCGGTGTTTCTGGCAGCCTACCGCACCGCCATGAATCTGCTGCTGGCGGTGGCGTTCATCGCCGCCGGGATCTTCATCTTCCTGCGCAAATCTGATGACTGGATGGTGATGCTGGTTTCGCTCACCTGTAGCGCGTTTGTGGTGCTCTTCGTGCCGACCCTCGTGCGGTTGATGGACGCGCAGCCAGCCTACACTCTGCCGGTGGCGTTCGTACGCGCGTTTGGCCTGGGCGCCAGCCTGATCGTTTTCTACTATCTCTTCCCCGATGGGCGCCTGGTGCCCGGCTGGCTCAAGCCGTTCATGTTCGTATGGATTGGGATGGTGGTGATGTGGTTCGCCTTCCCCGACGCGCCCTTCAACCTGGTGTTCCTCTACACCTGGTACAACAACCTGGCGCCTTCTTTTGTGGTGTATGCACTATGGTTTGGCAGCGGGGTGGTGGCGCAGATATACCGCTACTTCCGCGTCTCCACGGCGCTGCAGCGCCAGCAGACCAAGTGGGTGGTCTACGGCACCACCGGCGCGTTCATGGGGTTCTTTCTGTATTACCTCATCCCGGTCATCTTCCAGTCGGTGTACCAACCGGGTGTGCCGCGGCTGCTGCATATCATTATCGGCGTGCCGGTACTGCACTTGCTGATGATGATGGTGCCGGTCAGCATCGCCTTTGCCATCCTGCGCTACCGGCTGTGGGAAATTGACCTGATCATCAACCGCTCGTTGGTGTACGGCACCTTGAGCGGAATGCTGCTGGTGGTCTATTTTGCCGCGGTGGCGCTGCTGCAGATGTTCTTCCAGAGCTTTACCGGCAGCCGCCAGTCAGAAATTGTGCTGGTGTCATCCACACTGGTGACGGCCAGCCTGTTCTCGCCCCTGCGCCAGCGCATCCAGAACGTCATTGACCGGCGTTTTTACCGCAGCAAGTACGACGCCGCCCGCGCGCTGGAAGCCTTCGGTATCACCGTGCGTGATGAAGTTGACTTGAACCGCATCAGCGGCAGTCTGGTGCGTGTGATCAAAGAAACGATCCAGCCCGCCAGCATTTCGCTGTGGTTGAACACGCCCGCGCGCCCGGTGGTGGATGAACAGGTGGAAGAGCGCTCTTTCCATATCGAGCAAAAGCTGGGCGTCTCGTGGGACGAACTGCGCAACCACAACCCGAAAGGTGAGTGACGTGTTTGCGGGCATGCGAAAATGGTTGCGCGAAATCCTGATCCGTCCGTACGCCGCGCGGGTGGTTTTGGACACCGGCGGCGATTATAGCGAGCAGGAATTGCCCCAGGTGGTCATTGCGCCCACCGACCCGTTGCTGCGCTACTTTCAGGAGCGGCCAGAGGTGGTGGAAGTCAGCCGGCTGAACCTGGCATCGCCCGGGCTGGAACTGCTTAAGCAGGCCGGCGTCAAAGTGGTTGCCCCGCTGGTGTGCCGCGGCGAAGTGGTGGGCCTGCTGCAACTCGGCGAGCGCATGAGCGCGCAGGAGTACTCGCACGACGATTATATGCTGCTCAACAGCCTGGTTACCCAGGCCGCGCCTGCCATGCGCGTGGCGCAACTGGCCGAACAGCAAAAGGTGGAGGCGCTGGAAACCGAACGCATCCACCAGGAACTGCGCGTAGCCGGTCTCATCCAGCAGACCCTGCTGCCGCGCGAGGTGCCGCGCATTCCCGGGTGGGAGATCGCCTCGTTTTATCGCCCGGCGCGCGCGGTGGGCGGCGACTTCTTTGACTTTATTCACTATCCCGACGGGCGCATTGGGCTGGTGATCGGCGATGTGACCGACAAGGGCATGCCCGCCGCGCTATTAATGGCCACCACCCGCGCCACGCTGCGCACCATGGCGCAGCGCGCCGAAGCGCCGGGTGCGGTGCTGCGCGAGACCAACAACGCCATTTGCCCGGACGTGCCACCTTCGATGTTCGTCACCTGCCTGTACGCCATCCTCGACCCTGCGACCGGACGGTTGGTGTACGCCAACGCCGGCCACAACCTGCCGTACCGGCAGCGCGGCGGGCAGGTCTCCGAACTGCGCGCCACCGGCATGCCCTTGGGTCTGCTGCCCGAAATGGATTACGAAGAATACGAGACCGTTTTGGAGCGCGGGGAGCATTTGCTGCTGTATAGCGACGGCCTGGTGGAGGCGCACAACCCGCAGCGCGAGATGTTCGGAAACCCGCGCATGGAAGCGCTGGTGGCCGGCAGCCATGAAGATGCCAGCGCCATGATCCAGAAACTGCTCGGCGAGCTGGAACTGTTCGTCAGCAGCGAATGGGAACAGGAAGATGATATTACCCTGGTGATGATCAGCCGGGATGAATAGAAGGAGCAAAAACCGATGACGGCCGATATTCAAAATGAGCCGCGAGAGCCGCGTGATCAGAATAGCTGGGCAAAAACCAGCGGCAAGCTGCGTGTGCATGAAACCCCCGAAGGCGCGACCAACCTCAACGTGGATGGCGCGCAGGTTACCGGGCCGATGCAGGGCTTTGGCCAGATGTGGCAGAATACCTTCCAGGTGCATTTGCACGGCTGCAAGCTGGGGCCCAAGGAAGTGATGAAGCTGTGGAAAGAAAACTTCACCGCGCTGCAACCGGAATTTAACAAGTTCTACCCCTCGCGCCAGGGCGTCGAGCCGGGCGAGGTGATGCTGATCGACAGCACCGTTCCGGTGGTGCCTGGGACGCCTGGTTTGCTTCCGGTTGCTACAGGCGTGATGATCCTGTATTCCGATGACCAGATGTTCACCGTGATGACCCCGGAAGGCCACCCGGAGTCGGGTTGGAACACCTTCAGCACGTTCGAAGAAGATGGCGTCACGGTAGCGCAAATCCAGTCGATGACCCGCGCCACCGACCCGATCTACGAGTTCGGCCTGCGCTTTATGGGCGGCTCGCAGATGCAGGAGAAGACCTGGAAGCACGTGCTCAAATCGCTGGCCGAAATGGTAGGGGTAAACACCGAAGTAACCATGAACAAGACGCTGATCGATTCGAGTGTACAATGGTCACAGGCCAAGAATGTTTGGAAGAACGCGGTTGTGCGAACCACATTTTATAAACTGGCGGCGCCGATCCGGTGGGTGGGTAAACGAGTCCGCAAATCTGATAAGTCATGAGCGTGTACGATGCAATCATTGTAGGGTCAGGCCCTAACGGGCTGTCCGCGGCGATCACCCTGCTGGAGCAGGGCCGGTCTGTGCTGGTCATCGAGGGCAAAGATACGCCGGGCGGCGGCTTGCGCTCGGCGGAGACCACCCTCCCGGGGTTTACCCATGATATCTGTTCGGCCATCCATCCGCTGGGGATGGCCTCGCCTTTTTTCCGCTCCCAATCCCTGGCGGAGCACGGCCTGCGCTGGATTCTTCCGCCAGCGCAGGTGGCGCACCCGCTGGATGACGGCAGCGCGGTAATTTTTGAACGCTCGCTGGACGCCACCGCGGCCAGCATGGGCCGCGACGCGGCCGCCTACCGCCGCCTGATCGGTCCACACGTCGGAAACTGGAAGAACCTGATCGACCAGATGCTCGGGCCGCTGCGCTTTCCGCGCCGGCCGTTGCGCCTGGCGCTGTTTGGGCTGCCATCGCTGCTGCCCGCCACCATGCTTGCGCGGCTGGCATTTCGCGGCGAGCGCGCCCGCGCGGCTTTCGCCGGCATGGCCGCGCACTCCATGCTGGCGCTCGAGACGCCCATCTCCGGCGCGTTTGGCATGATGATGAGCACCATGGCTCATGCCGTCGGCTACCCGATGGCGGAAGGCGGCTCGCAGGCCATCGCCAATGCGCTGGTGGCGCGGGTACGCGCGCTGGGTGGCGAGATCGTCACTGGAACCCTTATTCGCGATATGAGAGATCTGCCCCAGGGTAGAAAAGTGCTGTTCGACGTGACCCCCAGGCAGTTGTTGAGCATCGCCGGCGACCGGCTGGACATTGGCTACCGCCGCAAGCTGGAAAACTACCGCTACGGGGTTGGTGTGTTCAAGGTTGACTTTGCGCTGGACGGCCCGATCCCGTGGACGGCCAAAGAGGTGTGCCGTGCCGCCACGGTACATCTGGGCGGCACGCTGGAGGAGATCGCGGCATCGGAAAGCGCCATCTGGCGCGGCGAAAACCCGAGCCGGCCATATGTGCTGCTGGCGCAACAAAGCCTGTTCGACCCCACGCGCGCGCCGGCTGGAAAGCACACGGTATGGGCTTACTGCCACACCACCAACGGTTCGACCGAGGACATGACTTCTGCGATTGAGGACCAGATCGAGCGGTTCGCGCCCGGTTTTCGCGCGCGGATTCTCGCGCGACATACGACCAACGCGCTGGAGATGGAGCGGTATAATCCTAATTACATTGGCGGCG
>CALDSL010000343.1 GCA_937920255.1 uncultured Anaerolineaceae bacterium
CTCAGCCTGTTCTTCCGCGGCAGGAGCTTCTTCTTCAACTACTTCTTCCACCTCAACTTCCGCGGCAGCCGGGGCAGCAGCGGTGGGGGCTTCGCCCTCGCGGTGGACAACAACTTTCAGTTCCGGGGTCAGGTCGACCGTCAGGCGCACGTGGGCGCTGTGCTCGCCCAGGGTGCGAATCGGTTCAATTTCGATCTGGCGGCGGTCGATGGTGACGCCGATTTTTTCGCTCAGCCGGTCGCAAACCATCTGGCTGGTGATGGAACCGTAGAGCTTGCCGGTTTCACCCGCTTTGCTGGGGAAGAAGAGCGTCATGTTGGCGATCTTTTCGGCCAGGCCGCCCAGTTCTTTGTTCTGTTCTTCGCGGCGGGTGTTTGCGCTGGAGCGGATATTATCAACGTTCTTGAGCGCGCCGGGAGTGGCCAGCACGGCCAGGCCCTGCGGCAGCAGGAAGTTGCGCCCGAACCCATCGGCGACTTTTTTCACGTCGCCAGCGCGGCCGAGCTTGTATACGTCTTTCAGAAGCAGTACTTTCATGTGTCGAGCCCTTTCAAAGGAAAGTTGAGAAATATGCGCTCTCGGGCGAAGGGTACAACGCCTTCGAGCGGGTTGAATTCTACCAGAGGTAGGGGTAATCGTCAATGAAGGGCGCAGCGACGCGCAATCGCCGCGTATCTGAGCTGCCTGGCGATGGCCAGCCAGGGATTGCGTTGCTTGGGCTGTTACTTGTGGCTTCGGCGGTTCATGCCGCGCGCGCGGGCGATGGGAAGCACCACCAGCAGGCCGGTGTTGGGCTCGTCCAGATCACCGGTCACCGCTTCCGTCACGGCAATAATGCGGTCGATCATGGCATCATCGTCCACCACGGTAAACAGCGTGCGGTTGAAATCCTCATCCCGTTCCAAAAAATCATCCAGGCTGGGGATGAGCGGGATGTCATCGCGCAGCCCGTGGTTGCGCGCTTTTGCCATTCCCAGGCTGCGCAGGATCGTAATACCTTTCACACCGGCTTTTTCCCAGGCGTTCAAAATCTCATCCAATTTCGATATGTCTTGTAAAACAAAGAGGATCATGTACATACGCGTTTATCCTTTGTCTTTCAAGCATTCAATGGTCGTGGAGTAGAACGGTTAAATAGCGTTCGCAGCAAGGGTGGGGTGATCAATGTGGTGATCAGCACCATTCCCACAATAATCGAAAAGATTTCTGCAGAGAGCAGTCCCTGGGCCACCCCCACTTGAGCGACAATCAGGCCAACTTCCCCGCGCGATACCATCCCCGCGCCCAACTGCGCCGATTCGAGCCACGAGAGGTTGGCAAGACGCGCGCCGAGCCCTGCGCCGGCGATCTTTCCAATGATGGCGATTAAGATGACCAGTAGCATCAGCCAGAAGACCGATGGGCTGATTTCGCGCACATTGACCGATAGCCCAATGCTGACAAAGAAGATGGGAACAAAAAAGCTGTAAGCGACCGAACGGATGCCATCCTCGAAATCTTCTTTTTCGTCCAACCGGCCGAAAAATAACCCGGCAATAAATGTACCGGTGATGGCTGCCATGTTTCCAAGCATTTCCGCCGCCAGACCGTAGGTAAGCAGGATCACAAGCGCCAGGGTCAGCCCGCCCTGCGAGATGGGCAGGCGCGAAAAACCCTTCACCAGCCGCGGCAGCACCCACAGGCCAAAGGCAAGAGACAGCAGCAGAAAGGCGAACATGCGGATGAATACCAGCAATACCTGCACCGCGCCACCCCCGGCGCCGCTCTCCAGCGCCAGGAAGGTGGACAGCAGCAGGATCACCAGCACGTCATCAAACACCGCCGCTCCCAGCAGCCCCAAACCAACCCTGCTGCGCAGCACCCCCATTTCCATTAATGTTTGCGCGGAAATGCTGACGCTGGTCGCCCCCAATGTCAGGCCCAGGAACGCGGCGTGCTTAAAATCCATCCCGTTTAGCTCACCGATGATCCAGCCCAACACCACCGGCACCAGCACGCCCAGGGTGCCTGCCAGCGCGGAAACGCGCGTGTTGCGCCTGAGATCGGCGATATGCAGTTCCAAACCCGCCAGGAACATCAAAACGAGCACCCCCAGCTCGCCCAGATGTTTGACCGTCTCCTCCAGGTGCGCGTCGGCAAGAAACGGTAAGTTGACCAGATTGATCAGTGACGGCCCTAAGAGAAGCCCTACCAGAAGTTCTCCCAATACGGATGGCTGGCCGATACGGGTGGTGAGATAGCCCCCCAGTTTTGCGCTGATTAATACGATGATGAGGACAAACACCAATTGCAAGAATGACGACATCCACGAAAACCTTTCAAAATATAGGATGAACGTCTAAAGTTTAGCATAAGAATGCTCACTCAATAAAATTACCGTCTTCGTTTATACTTGTACTGTGTCCGCTCCCGGGCAAGCAACCGTAGAGACTGGCATGCGAGCGGTGTCGAACACCTTCGCGCCAGGTACGGCACCCCCATTTTCGATTACGATAGAGGCTGAAGATGAGCATCGAGTCAGAGCAGAAGAACTGGGAAGAAAAGACCCTGAATCCGGTGTTAAAGAAATTCCCGGAGCGCAAGGAACGGTTTGAAACGCTCTCCGGTATCGAAATGCCGCGCGTGCAGACCCCGGCAGAGACGAATTATCTGGAGAAATTGGGCTTCCCTGGCGCGTACCCCTTCACGCGCGGCGTGCAGCCGAACATGTACCGCGGCCGCCTGTGGACCATGCGCCAGTACGCCGGTTTTGCCACCGCTGAAGAATCCAACCGGCGCTACCGCTTCCTGCTCAACCAGGGGCAAACCGGCCTCTCGGTGGCGTTTGACCTGCCCACCCAGATCGGTTACGACGCCGATGATCCCATGGCAATGGGCGAGGTCGGCAAGGTGGGCGTCTCCATTTCCTCGTTGCAGGATATGGAAACCCTGTTCAACCAGATCCCGCTGGATAAAGTGTCGACCAGCATGACCATCAACGCGCCGGCTGGCATCCTGCTGGCGATGTACATCGCCGTGGCCAAGCGCCAGGGCGTGGCCGAGAAAGCGCTGCGCGGCACGATCCAGAACGATATTCTCAAAGAGTACGTGGCGCGCGGAACGTATATCTTCCCGCCCACCCCGTCGATGCGGCTGATCACCGATATTTTCCAGTACTGCGAGCGCAACGTGCCGCACTGGAACACGATCAGCATTTCGGGTTACCACATCCGCGAAGCCGGCTCGACGGCGGTGCAGGAAGTGGCCTTCACCCTGGCCAACGCCATTGCCTATGTCGAAGGTGCGATCCGCGCCGGCCTGAAGGTGGATGATTTTGCTTCGCAGCTTTCGTTCTTCTTCAATGCGCACAACAACTTCCTCGAAGAGGTAGCCAAGTTCCGCGCCGCGCGCCGCCTGTGGGCCAAAATCATGCGCGAGCGCTTTGGCGCGCAGGACCCGCGCTCGTGGATGCTGCGCTTCCACACCCAGACGGCCGGCTCAACCCTGACCGCCCAGCAACCGGAGAACAACGTGGTGCGCGTCACTCTGCAGGCGCTGGCGGCGGTGATGGGCGGCACCCAGTCGCTGCACACCAACAGCATGGACGAAGCCCTGTGGCTACCGACCGAAAAATCGGTGCGCGTGGCGCTGCGCACGCAGCAGGTCATCGCGCATGAATCCGGCGTGGCCGATACGGTCGACCCGCTGGCCGGCTCGTACGTGGTGGAGTATCTCACGGACGAGATCGAGCGCCAGGCCGGGGAGTACATCCAGAAGATCGACGACATCGGCGGGGCGCTGGCGGCGATTGAGCGCGGGTATATGCAGTCCGAGATCCAAAACGCGGCCTACGAGTACCAGCGCGCAGTGGAGCGCAAGGAGCAGGTTGTGGTGGGCGTCAACCAGTTCCAGACCAACGAAGAATTGAACCTGGAACGGCTGGCGGTAGACCCAACGATCGAGCAGAACCAGCGCGGGCGGCTGGCGGAACTGCGCGCCGGACGCGATGCGGCCAAGGTCAGCGAGCTGCTTACCCGGCTGGAAGCGGCCTCCAAAACGGACGAAAACCTGATGCCCCTGTTCGTGGAGTGCGTGGAAAACTGGATCACGCTGGGCGAGATCACCGGCGTGCTGCGCAAGACCTGGGGCGAGTACGTGCCCGCATCCTGGGCTTAATTCCAACACCGGAAGAAGAGGAACTGTACAATGGCAAAAGTCACCAAAATCAATCATGTGGCCGTGGTTGTTCCTGACCTGGAGAACTCGCTCAGCTTCTGGAAAGACGCGCTGGGTCTCGAAC
>CALDSL010000344.1 GCA_937920255.1 uncultured Anaerolineaceae bacterium
CAGCATCTACCGCAAGCTGGATGCCCCCAACCGTACCGCCGCCGTCGCCCGCGCGCGGGAGCTAAAGATTATCCAATAAAAACACATCACGAATAAAGGCCGAATTTAACGAATAGCACGAATAAAACCTTCTTAAGATTTATCCGTGCTATTCGTTTTATTTTCCTCGCTCCCACGGAGACCGTGGTAACGAGATGTAATAATACCTTTTAAGATTTATTCGTGCTATTCGTAGCATTCGGCCTTTATTCGTGATGTGTTTTTCTTCTCGAAAAATAAACCGTCATTAATCCGTTCGGATGATGCGAGTCATCATCGCGTTGCGTAGACTGGTATGCAGGAGAACGGCGATGGCGCAAATCTACGAGATCACGATTGAGGAACATTTGGACCTGCGTTGGCAGGAATGGCTGTACGGCATGGACTTCACCTACCTGCCCGGCGGTGAGACGCGGCTGCGCGGAGCGCTGCCCGATCAGACCGCGCTGTACGGGCTGTTGGAGCGCATGCGTGACCTCAACCTGACCCTGGTTGCGCTCGTTCGCGTAACCACCACGCATTCATAGGAGATTGGAAATGGCACGCGTTTTGTTGGGAACCTTCATCATTTTGCACGGTCTTGTGCACGCCTGGTACATCATTTTGAGCCAGAAATGGATCGCCTTTCGCCCCGAGATGGGCTTTAGCGGGCGCTCATGGCTGTTCACCCCGCTGCTGGGCGATCCGGCGGCGCGCGCGGCGGCGGCAATCGTCTATGCCCTGGCCGGGTTGGGGCTGGTGGCAGGCGGCATCGGCTGGCTTACCCGCGCCAATTGGGGCGCGCCGCTGCTGGCCGCGGCGGCCGGTCTATCCGCGCTGGGAATCATCCTGTTCTGGGATGGCAGCGGGCAGCATATCGTCGAAAAAGGGCTGCTGGGCTTGTTGATCAGCCTGGGGCTGCTGGGCTTTGGGTTGATGTACGCGCGCTTTTCCGCCGAAATCAGCGCGGCGCGCCAGGAAATCACCAGTCTGGGCAGCCAGGTGGTCGATACGCCTTGCGGCCCAATCGAGTACGCTGTCACCGGCAGCGGAGCGTCGGTGCTGGTGGTGCACGGTAACGCTGGCGGGTTTGACCACGGGCTGACCATGGCCAGCGGCTACATCGACGCCGGGTATCAGGTGATCTCCCTTTCACGTTTCGGCTATTTGCGCACGCCCATGCCCGCCGATGCCACGGTCGAGCAGCAGGCGGATGCCTTCGCCTGCCTGCTGGATGCGTTGAAGATCGACAAAGCTGCCGTCTTTACCTCCTCCGCGGGGGTGACCGCTTCGGTGATGTTTGCCCTGCGCCACCCGGAGCGCGTGACCGCCCTGGTGCTGCATTCGCCCAACGCACCGGCCGAGAAGGTGGGACTGACCCCGCCGCCCCAGGCGGTGTTTAAGACCCTGATGGGGCACGATTTCCTGTGGTGGGCATGTGCCACCTACCTGCGCCCGGTGTTCCAGACGTTTGTTGGAGTCCCCAAAGGCTTCGCCCTAACCCCGCAGGATCTGTCAGAGGTGGAGAAGGTGCTGCGCCAGGTCAATCCTTCCGGCGCGCGCGTCGATGGTTTGCTGTTCGACACCTATGTCGGAAACCCAATCATCAACGCCATCCCGCTGGAAGCGGTGCGGACGCCGACGCTGGTGATCAGCGCGGTGGATGACCCCATGGCGCTGCACAGCAGCGCGGTGACGCTGGCCGAACGCATCCCCGGCGCGAGCTTGATGCCCATCGCGGACGGCGGGCACCTGATGCTGGGTCACACAGAGGAAGTGCGCCATGCGGTGGGGAATTTTCTGCAGGCGCAGAGCGCCGGCGTGATGATTGAGGAAATGCACTCGCAGATCACGGTGTATTGATAGCGCTGCCGGCTTGTCGGGTGCGCCTAACCACAGGTTACTCTGCGAGCAGGCGCACCCATACGCATAAAGCTAAGGGGTTTTGCCTCTCCCCGCCAAAGGATATAGCCATTAATACGATCATTCCAGCGGGGAGAGGGGCGGTGAGGGGCTTTTTGGCGTGGGCTATAGCCCCTCACCTAACCTCCGCTCTGCGTGCCCTGCGGGCGACCCGCTGGAATTTCGCCATTTATCATCTTGTTGGCTGTGCGGGGAGAGGGATAAGAGGCTTAGCTTGATGCGCATGACTCTGCGAGCAGCCGCACCCCACAAGCACCATTTTTACAAAGATAACCAATCAGGAAAGGAATAATCCGATGCAAACACTTGTCGCAATTCTGCTGATCGTTCATGGTTTCATCACCGCGGCGCAGTCTGGGGGGAGTTTCCGGCCCAGCGGCGGCATCGCCAACCCGGGGTGGCTGGCCTGGTGGCCGGGCGGATTGGGGCAGTCGTGGATCTGGTCGGGATTGGGGATGGAACACAGCCTGCTGGCGCGCGCGGGCGGGATTTTGTGGCTGGCTGCCGGCGCGGCGCTGATCGCGGCGGGGTTGGGGCTGCTGGGCGTACTGGTTCCGTCCGGCCTATGGCGCGCGCTGGCGCTGGCCGGTGGCGGGCTATCGCTGTTCATGCTGCTGGTGTACCTGCACCCGTTCTACGCGGCCGGCATCCTTTCCAGCGCGCTGCTGCTTGCGGCGCTGCTGTCCGCGCGCTGGACGGTGCTGCAGTTTTAGGCCTTGCCGTCCTTCCACTGCAACATGCACTCGAAGGCGCGCGTGTCGTTGGACGTGTTGATGCCTTCCAGCGA
>CALDSL010000345.1 GCA_937920255.1 uncultured Anaerolineaceae bacterium
TTCGCCACCATCGTGGCCGCGGTGCGGCAGGGGCGCACCATCTACGACAATATCCGCAAGTTTGTGCGCTATTCGGTGGCGGGCAATATCGGCAAGGTGCTGGTGATGGTGCTCTCGCCCTTCCTGGGGCAGCCCATCCCGCTGCTGCCGCTGCAGTTATTGTGGCTCAACCTGCTCACCGACGGCCTGCTGGGGCTGGGCATGGGCGTCGAGCCGCCCGAGCCGGACATCATGCGCCGCGCGCCCTACTCGCCGCGTGAAGGCGTGTTCAGCCGGGGCGCGGCGCGGCAGACGGTGTGGATTGGGCTGCTGATCGGCGCGATCGGGTTGGGGCTGGGCGCCTGGTACTACTTCGGCGGGCGCGAGAACTGGCAGACGATGGTGTTTACCTCGTTGGCCTTTGCGCAGATCGGGCAGGCGCTGGCCACGCGCTCCAGCAACGCCAGCCTGTTCCAGATCGGGCTGCGCTCCAACCCGGTGCTACTGGCTATGATCGGGGTGGTGTTTGTGCTCCAACTAATGGTGGTGTACCTGCCTCCACTCCAGGGATTCTTCGAGACCCGCCCGCTGACCCTGGTGGACATACTCGTCGCCCTCGGCGCCGGCGTGGTGGTGTTTGGCGCAATCGAGTTGGAAGAAATGATCACCCAACGCCGGCCGGTTGCGCAAAAAGCCGTGTAGGAATCTCACTCGTCCTGGTCAACCGGCCAGGGTGTGTTCGTACCGTCGGGCAGAAAAAATCCGCGCTGGTGTCTGTTCCAAACCGCACAACTTCGCAGTATAAAAGTAGCATGGAACATTCCAGCCCTCCTTCCAAGCGCCCATCCGGCATGACCGGCCTGACCATCGTGCTGATGGGCCAGGCGATCTCGATTTTAGCCTCCAGCATGACCGGCTTTGCCCTGTCGGTGTGGGTCTTCCAGCGCACCAGCAGCGCCACCTCGCTGGGCATCATGACCACTGCCTTCACCCTGCCCTACCTGCTCATCATCCCGCTGGCCGGCGTAATGGTGGACCGCTACAACCGCAAGCTGATGATGATGGTCAGCGACCTGGCAGCCGGGTTTGGCACGCTGGCGATCCTGATTCTCTCCGCCACCGGCCGGCTGGAGATTTGGCACTTCTACGTGGTCAACACCATCATCGGCCTGGGAAACGCCTTCCAGTGGCCGGCGTATTCCGCGGCCATCGCCACCATGGTGCCCAAAGAACAGTATGGGCGCGCCAATGGCTTGATGTCCTTTGTCGAAGCCGGGCCGGGCGTAGTGGCGCCGCTGCTGGCCGGCGCGCTGCTGCCATTCATCGGCCTGAACGGTATTCTATTCATCGACCTGGCCACCTTCCTGCTCGCCATCGGCGCACTGGTGCTGGTGTTCGTGCCGCAGCCCAAGCGCAGCATCGACGGCGAAGAAGCCAAAGGCAACCTGCTGCACGAAGCCGCATTTGGCTTCCGCTACATCTTCAAGCGCCCCAGCCTGCTGGGCTACGTGATGATGCTATTTATGTCCAACCTGTTCCTGGGGTTTCCCAACAGCGTGCAGGTTCCCATGGTGCTGCTGCGCACCGACAACAACACTCTCATTCTCGGCGCCACCGAAACCGCCGGCGCGCTTTCGTGGGTGATCGGCTCGGCGGTGATGAGCGCCTGGGGCGGACCAAAGCGCCGCATGCACGGGGCGATTTTTGGCTGGATGATCTACTGCCTGTTTGGCAACATCCTCTACGGGCTGGGCACCGGACTGGGCGTGTGGGTGCCGGCCATCCTGATCGCCGGGATGGGCTCCAACATTGGCGTCGCCTGCAGCCAGGCCATCCTGCAGTCCAAAGTCTCGCCGGATGTGCAGGGGCGCGTCTTCTCCGCCCGCCGCATGCTCACCTGGCTGCCCGACACCTTCACTCCCATCCTGGGCGGGCTGCTGGCGGACCACATTATGGAGCCTTCCATGCTTCAGGGCGGTTGGGCCGCGCACACGTTCGGCTGGATGGTGGGCACCGGGCCTGGCTCGGGCATGGCGGTGATGATGGTGGTCTTCGGCGCGATGGTGATTGTGACCATGACCGTGGGCTACCTGACGTACCAAATCCGCAACCTGGAAGACATCCTGCCTGACCACGACCAGCTCCCCGCCCCGCAGCCGGCCGATTAAGGCTGGACGGGTAGATCGCATCGAGGCCGGCACGTGGCTATCATCCACGCGCCCGCCTTTGATTCATGGACTTCAATCCGGGTTATCGCTCGTCCCGGTCGATGCTTGCCGGGTTGCCGTTCAGCAGCGCGGTTGATTCTGACAGCGAGCCAGGGCTGCCCAGCAGGAGCAGGGTGTCGCCAGCTTCCATCACCGTGTTGCCGTGCGGGACAATGACCTCTCCCCGGCGCTGAATGCCGATCACCAGCGCGTTGCCCGCCAGGCGCACCTGGCGCAGCGCCTTGCCGGCCACATCCGGATTGGCCAAGCGCACGTCGCTCAACTCAACATCGTCGGTCTGATCCGTCAGCAGCGTTAACGCGCTCGGCACTGCCAGGGCCAGCTCCAAAAATTGAGCCATCGCCAGCGCCGGCTGCACCACCCGCACCCCCAGCGACTGCAATTCCTGCGCGAAGGCGGGATCGTCGGCGCGGGCGATCACCTGCGGCACCTGCCAGCGCTGCAGCGCCAGGCGGCACACCTCCGCCGTGGCCTGCTTATCGCTGCTCACGCTCACCAGCGCGCGGGCCTGGTCCAGGCCAGCCTGCTCCAGCACGCGCGGGTCGGTTGGGTCGCCGGCCACGGCGTCAAACCCCCGCTCTTTCAGGTAATCGATGTCGCCCTGGTCGCAGCCCACAAGCCGTACCGGCTCGCTGCCGTTTTTCAATCGCTGGCCGAGCCGGGTGGCGAGCTGATCGGTTCCCAAAA
This sequence comes from uncultured Anaerolineaceae bacterium, assembly GCA_937920255.1. Taxonomy (GTDB): domain Bacteria; phylum Chloroflexota; class Anaerolineae; order Anaerolineales; family Anaerolineaceae; genus CALDSL01. The sequence goes on from CALDSL010000345.1 coordinate 2,895, forward strand.
TGACGATGCCACTGCGGCGCGCCGGTTTTTCGGGCGGCAGGATGCGCCCAAACAACAGCGGTGAAGCCACGCAGGTCACAATCGCCACCAGGATCACCGCCGAATTGGTGGCGCTGGCGATCATGTCCAACTGGAGCGCAATCGCCGACGCAGCGATGATCAACGACAGGCGCGACGAGAGCAGCGCCCCGGCCGCCAGCGTCTCGCGCCAGGAGAAAAGGCTGCGAAAGACCAGCGCTGGCAGGAACTTGACCAGATAGGCTGCCAGGATCAGCAGCGGCAGCAGCAGCATGGCCGCCGGCGAGGACAGCAAAGCGGGCAGGTCGAAGTTCACCCCCACGTTGATGAAAAAGATGGGGATGAAAAAACCGTACCCGATGGCGTCCAGTTTTTCGTGCAGGCCGGCCTTCTCGCCCCGCCCGATCAGGCTGAGCACCGCTCCCGCCAGGAACGCGCCCAGGATGATCTCGACGCCCAGCATTTCGGCCAGCACCACCCAGAAGACCATCAGCGCGAACGCCCCGCGCACGCGGATCTGCGCGGTGGCGTGCGAAAGCTCCTCCACCACGCGGTTGAGAAAGGCCGAGCGCTTCAACAGCGGGCTGAGCTTGACCGCCGCGGCAAACGCGGCCAGCAGCGCCATAAACAGGAGCACGTCCGGGCTCAACCCGCGGCTGATGAGCGCGATCACGATGCTCAACAGCAGCAAGGTGGCAAAATCACTGATCAGGGCCGCGATCAACATCACCTGACCGTAGCGGGTGTTTGTGATCTGCCGCTCTTTCAGAATCGGCACGACGATCCCCAGCGAGGTGGTGCTCAGGATCAGGCCCATCAGGATCGGGTTGCGCGCCAGCCCGGCCTGCACCAGCCCAAACCCAATCATCAAAGCCAGTACCACCGTCAGGGAAAAGCTGATGGCCGCCAGTGGCAGCGGCTGCTTCCAGCGCGACGTGGTTGAACCTCTGTTCGCGCTGGAACGCAGCATATCGAAGCTCACCTCCAGGCCGGAGAGGAACATCAGAAAGGTGAACCCGAACTCCGCCAAAAACGACAGCGTAGCCGACGGCTGGACGATATCCAACCCGCTTTTTCCGATCAACATGCCGGCCAGAATTTCCCCCACCACAATCGGCAGACGCACGCCGCGCACGCGCGATGCCAGAACCGGCACCACCACAGCCAGCGCGGTGATCAACAGCAGCGGCCAGTATTCTGAATGGTTCTCCAACGTACCCTCCCTGTACCCTCCCTTATGGCGCTGCCGGACAGAGCAGGCGGGCTTTCGTCACAATGGCTATTGAACCGGCGCGCCTTTGGTTCGCCCGACCCAATCCAGGCTGTTCACGCTTCCAAAAAACTCTTTGAAGACGCGGTAATACAGCAACTCTTCCTTGGTGTTGAGCGTCTTTCCGTTGGGCAGGTGCCGCTCGCGCTGCATGTCGCGGTCGCTGACCTGCTCTTCGGCCAGCGCGGCCAGGTGCTCTTCCACGCCGGCGCCTTCCCAGAACTTGGCCTTGGCGCGCATCACGATCCGCTCGGGCAGCAAGTCCATCACCGCGCGGCGCAAAATCCACTTCTCCATCCCGCTCACGATTTTATACTCAGGCGGGATCGCAAGGGCATAATCCAGCACCTCATCGTCCAGAAAGCCAACATAGGCGATGGTGCCGTGCGCCGCGGCGCAGCGGTCGACCCGCTGCAGCGCGGTATTATGCATGCGGCTGGTGATGTCCAGCAGCTCGCCGGGCAGTTCGTCCACGCCCAGGCGCTTGAGGTAGCTGTACCCGGCGAACAGCTCGTCGCCGCCCTCGCCGGAGAACACCGCGGGGACGTAGTCGGCGGCCAGTTTTGCCACCAGGTAGT
>CALDSL010000346.1 GCA_937920255.1 uncultured Anaerolineaceae bacterium
TTACCGGTTCGTTTGACGTGGGCATGAATATCCTGCGCGATTTCGGCCACGGCCACTATGTGCGCCCCACCATCCTCGAATTGGGCGGCAAGAACCCGGCCATCGTTTCGCGTAACGCCAACCTGGAAGACGCCGCCGTGGGTATTGTGCGCTCGGCGTTTGGCCTGCAGGGACAGAAGTGCTCAGCCTGCTCGCGCGTTCTGATCGAGGAGCCGGTGTACGACGCTCTGGTGGAACGCATGGTGGAACTGACCAACAAGCTTAACATCGGCGACCCGACCGAGCGCAATGTGTACCTCGGCCCGGTTGTCAACCGCAGCTCGTATCAAGACTTCCAGCGCTTCACCGAAGATCTGAGCCAGGCGGGACGCTTCCTTACCGGCGGCACGGTACTCACCGAAGGCAAGTATGCCAAAGGTTACTTCTGCGCGCCCACCCTGGCCGCCGATGTACCCTATGACCACCCGCTGTGGCAGCAGGAGATGTTTGTTCCCATCACCACGGTGGGCAAGTTCACCGACCTGGAAGAAGCCATGCGCATCGCCAATGGGGTCAATTACGGTCTGACCGGCGGTTTCTACGGCAGCCCGGAAGAAACCGAATGGTTCTTCGAGAATATCGAGGCCGGCGTCACCTACTCGAACCGGCCGCAGGGCGCCACCACCGGCGCGTGGCCGGGCTTCCAGCCATTTGGCGGTTGGAAAGGCTCGGGCTCCACTGGTAAAAACGGCGGTGGGCTGTACTATGTACAGTTGTACGGCCGCGAACAGATCCAGACGCGCGTCAAGCGTTCATAAGTTTCTCGCGCGGACGTGCCTGCGGTTTTTCCTCGCAGGCACGCCCGCGCCGCCATGTACAGGACTGTCATGACAGCACTCAAACGCATCGCCAGGTTCACCACCGTGATCGGAATTGTCCTGATTATGCTGTTCCTGTACTCCGATTCCATGCAGACCCCACGCCTCTCGTATCTGTTTTACGGTCTTCTGATGCTGGCTTTCAGCCTGCTGTTCGGGATTGTAGGACCAAAATCCTCTGCGCCGCCGAGCGAACCCAAATATTTTCGCGTAATCCGGGGGAGACGAAAAGAGCAGAAAATTGACCGCGACCGTGAGCGAAAGGAATGAGGCCGTCACGGTAACAAACAACCAAACGACACAAACCTATGACCAAAATTTGTTCACTCACCGATGCCATCTCCCGGCTGGTACAGGATGGCGACACCCTTTACGCGGCCGGGTTCACCCACATGATCCCGTTCGCAGCCGGGCATGAAATCATCCGCCAGGGGCGCAAGAACCTGGTGCTGGCGCGCGCCACGCCAGACTTGATCTACGACCAGATGATCGCCGCCGGCTGCGCGCGCAAGATCATCTTCTCCTATACCGGCAATCCCGGCGTCGGCTCGCTGCGCATCGTGCGCGCCGAGATGGAGGCCGGGCGACTGGAATGGGAAGAATACTCCCACTTTGGCATGATCTCGCGCCTGCAGGCCGGGGCGGCTGGCCTGCCGTTCATGCCAATGAACCAGACCGCGGCCACCGACCTGGAGCGGGCCAACCCCAACATCCGGCGCGTGGTGGACCCCTACAGCGGCCGCGATGTGATCACCGTGCCGGCGCTGCAGCCAGATGTGGCCATCGTGCACGTGCAGCGCGCCGACGTTCACGGCAATGCGCAGATTTGGGGTATTATCGGCGAGCAAAAAGAAGCAGCGTTTGCCGCGCAGCGCGTGATCCTCACCGCCGAAGAGATTGTTGATGAGGACGTAATCCGCTCCGACCCCAACCGCACCGTCATCCCCGGTTTCATCGTCGATGCGGTGTGCCACGTACCGTACGCGGCGCATCCATCCTACACGCAGGGCTATTACGACCGCGACAACGCCTTTTACCTGGCCTGGGATAAGATCAGCGAAACGCCCGAATCGGTTCAAGCGTATTTGCAGGAATGGGTCTACGGCGTGAAAGACCGCCAGGAATACTGGGAAAAATTGAGCGCCGAGACGCGCGAAAGCCTGCGCGTGACCAGCCGCCCCGCCGCTCCGGTTGATTATGGGAATTACTAGAATGAGCCACTACACTTCCTCTGAACTGATGACGATCAACGCCGCGCGGCTGTTGCGAGACGGCGATGTGGTCTTTGTGGGCGTGGGGCTGCCCAACCTGGCCTGTAACCTGGCGCGCCACACCCACGCGCCCAACCTGCTTATGATCTACGAAGCGGGCGTGATCGGCGCGCGGCCCAACCGGTTGCCGCTCTCCATCGGCGACCCGACCCTGGTGAGCGGCGCCACCGGCGTGTGCAGCATGTACGACATTTTCACTCTCTACCTCCAGCGCGGGAACGTGGATGTGGGCTTCCTGGGCGGCGCGCAGATTGACCGTTTTGGCAATATTAACGCCACGGTCATCGGCGGCTACGATCACCCCAAGGTGCGGCTGCCCGGGTCGGGCGGCTCACAGGAGATCGCCGCGTGGGCCAACCGCTGCTACGTGATGACCCCGCACCAGAAACGCCGCTTTCCCGCCAAAGTCGATTTTCACACTTCGGCCGGTTTTCTGAATGGGCGCGCCGAGCGGGACGCCACCGGCGTGCGCGGCGGCGGCCCACAGGTGATCGTCACCGACCTGGGGCTGATGGAGCCAGATGAAACGGGCGAGCTGGTGCTCACCGCTGTGCATCCGGGCATACAGCCCGAACAGGCGCAGGCCAACACCGGCTGGGATCTGAAAGTCGCGCCCAGCCTGCGCGTCACCGCCGAGGTCACCGACGAGGAATTGCGCATATTGCGCGAAGAACTCGACCCGAATGGGATTTACCTCAAAGGCGGATAGCGGATATACTTAGAGAACCTAATCGAAAGCTCCTTCCGGACTGGGAGGAGCTTTCTAAAACGGAACTGCTCAGGCTGGATGGATTTTGTGGTGTTTTGTTGTTTGCGCAATGCGCAAACAACAAAACACCACAATCCCACACCCCTGGCTGAGGCGTTCCTAAAAAACAAATAAGCGATGGTGACTGCTCGATGAATACTGCTCCTGTAGATGTTTTAATTACTGTACCGTTTTCCGACGCAATTTTGGACGAACTCAGCGCGATCTCGCCGCGCCTGCGCTTTCACAGTTACACCGCCAAACGGCCGGAAGACATTCCCGCCGAGCAGTGGCAAAAAGCGGAAATTCTGTACACCGACCAGGTGCTGCCCGCGCCGGAGCAGGTTCCCAACCTGCGCTGGATCCAGTTCCATTGGGCCGGGGTCGATTTTGCGCTGGACGCGCCGCTGTTGAAGAAACCCGAGATCGCCGCGACCACGCTCAGCGGAGCCGCCGCCCCACAGATGGCCGAGTTCGTGTTGACCATGATGCTGGCCCTGGGACACCACCTGCCGCATTTCGTGGCAAACCAGCAAAAAGCCGAGTGGCCGAAAGGTTCCGGCGAACGCCTGCGCCCGCTGGAGCTGCGCGGCAGCACGGTCGGCATGGTGGGTTATGGCAGCATTTGCCGTGAACTGGCGCGCCTGATCCAGCCGTTCCACGCCACCATCCTGGCCACCAAGCGCGACGTGATGCGCCCGCAGGACGCGGGCTACATGGCCGAGGGTCTGGGCGACCCGGAGGGCAACCTGTTCAACCGGCTGTACCCGATCCAGGCGCTGCGTTCGATGCTGAAGGAATGTGATTTTGTGGTGGTGGCCCTGCCGCTCAACGACAGCACGCGCGGGCTGATCACCGCCGCCGAGCTGGCGGTGATGAAACCACACGCCATGCTGGTGGATGTCGGCCGCGGTGGCATCATCAACGCCGCCGCGCTGCTGAACGTGCTGCAGGAAAAAAAGATCGGCGGAGCCGCGCTGGACGTGTTTGAAGAAGAACCGCTGCCGGCCAACAGCCCATTCTGGAAGCTGCCCAATACCATCATCACGCCCCACATTGCGGGTATCAGCCAGTATTATAACCAGCGTGCCGCGGAACTGTTCGCGGAAAACCTGAAACGCTATCTCAGCGGTGATGCGCTGCAAAACCGCTTTGATCCGCAGCAGGGGTATTGATGGACAGTACGCGATTCTTTGACGTCGTTTTCTTCGATCTGGGAAGCACGCTGATTTACTTTGACGCTGCCTGGCCGGAGGTGTTCGCAACACAGCATCGCGAGCTGGCCCACGACCTGATCGCGAAGGGCTACGACCTTGACGTGGACAGCTTCACCGCCGGTTTCGCGGCGCGCCTGAATGCGTATTATCAGGAACGCGAAACGGAGTTTCTGGAGCAGACCATCGAATATATCCTGCGGCGCATGCTGGGCGAGTTGGGCTACCCGGACGCGCCCAGCGCGCACCTGCGCCCGGCGCTGGACCGCATGTACGCCGTCTCGCAGGCGCACTGGCAGCTGGAGGCCGACGCCCACCCCACCCTGCATACCCTGCGCGACGCCGGTTACCGCCTGGGTTTGATCTCGAACGCCAATGACGCGGATGACGTGGAAATGCTGATTGACATGCACGGGCTGCGCCCATTCTTCGAGATAATCCTGGTTTCGGCCGCCGTGGTGTATCGCAAACCGCACCCCGAAATTTTCCGCATGGCGCTCAAACCGTTTGGCGTGCCCGCCCAACGCGCGGTGATGGTGGGCGACACGCTCGGCGCGGATATCCTCGGCGCGCGCAACTCCGGGCTTTCCAGCATCTGGATTACGCGGCACGCGGACGCGCCCGGCAACCGAGATCACCTGGACACCATCCGCCCGGATGCGGTGGTGGACACGCTGGCCGAAATCCCCGACTTGCTGGCGAACTGGCAAGACCGGGAAGCGTAGCCTCACTCTGGCAGCTTGCGGAACTGTTAACGTGTTTCCGCGTGTTGTCCTTTAAAATAAGTGTGGCAGGCCTCTCTCGAACTTGCCATGAAACGCCGCAGCGCGCTTCGTAAGCGGATCAAATTCCAGAGGCCGGATGGGGAAAGTGTATGTCCATTGTGCTCCTGCGTTTTCCCAGCGTGGAAACTGCTCCGAATAATCGTTCGCGGCAGTGTCCTTATTGTGAATCAAAGATCATTCAAAGCTGGGGACAGCAGAGCAAAACCATCCGCGATTCAGAAGCCCAGGAAATCGTCATCCACCGCTACCGCTGCTGTAGCTGCGGTCGAACGTTCCGCACCTACCCCGAGGGGGTGGACCGCTCGCTGCTCTCGCAACGCATGCACAACCTGGCTGCGCTGACCTTTGCCATGGGGCTGAGCGTCAAGCAGGTGACGGAAGCTTTTTCCAAACTGGGCATTAACATGAGCCGCATGACCGTCTACCGCGACGGGCGCGAGATGGCCGGCCGCCTCGACCAGCAGGGCGTTCGCCGCTTTAAGCAGATCTACCTGATGGAGCGCAACCAGATTACGCACGACTGGCTGCGCGCCGGCGTGCGGCTGATCATCGACGTAGGTCCGGGGCAGTACCTGGTGCTCGGCATTCTGGATGAGTACAACCCCCGCGCGGTTCAGCACTGGTTGGAGCCGGTCTGCCGCGACATTGGCGCGCAGGTGACCGTGATGGAAACCGGCCGGTTGGCGACCCTCCCAAAGAAAACGTAATTGTCCGTATCGCTGCGCACTGCCGGCCCGATGTTGTATAGCCCGTGGGCCGGTTTTCGTTTTGATTTCTCCTCCACCACATCCTATAATGATCCCTGACAGGCAGCGCTTCGAAGATTTCACCTTGCGTCAGCCCGTCACGCCACTCTCCTGAAAGAATCATTACGCATGAGGCAACCAGCAACCATTCCATCCGAAATCCTCCAGAAATTCCCGGATTTGCCCGCCTTCGTTTCTGTCGATATTGAAACTTCCGGGCCCGTGCCGGGCATGTATTCCATTCTCTCCATCGGCGCGTGCCTGGTGCAAGACCCCTCGGAAGGCTATTATGCCGAGCTCCAGCCCGAAAAACTGGACGCTGACCCGCATGCCCTGGCGATCAGCGGGCTTTCGATCGCGGAACTGGCGCGGAATGGTTTACCGCCGCAGATGGCCATGCAGCAGTTTGAGCACTGGCTGGAAGAGCATGTTCCACCGGCGTACAAGCCGGTATTTGTGGCCTTCAACGCCCCGTTTGACTGGATGTTTATCAACGATTCCTTTCACCGCCATATAGGGCGTAACCCATTTGGGCATTTTGCGTTGGATATTAAAGCATTCTATATGGGGCAAACCGGGGTGCGCCTTTCCGAAACATCGTTCAATAAAATCAGCGCGCGCTACCTGGAGAACCGAAAACTGACCCACAACGCCCTGGCGGACGCCCGCGACCAGGCCGAAGTGTTTTACCGTATGCTTGAAGAGGCGTCGACCCGCAAAGCGTAACCCACCCAGTCCATCCAAACTGACAGGAGGAACAATGACAGACGAATCGAACAAGAAACTGCAGCACATCATGGAATCCGCCCAGCGACTGGGCATTGAATTGGATGAAGAAGCAGCCAACAACTGGCTGGAAGCGGTGGAGGCATCGGCCGAGGACGGCTCGATGATCAGCCTGGATGTGAAGACCGGCGTGTTCGGCCACCGCGTGACCATGCTGGATTTCAGCACCGCCGAACTGGCCCATTTTCGAAAAATCGGCGATCTGGTCAGTTTTGCCGACCAGCCCGGCGTGGTGGAAACCGCGCTGGCCATTTCCGGCTCCGCCGCGCAATCCAAAATTCAGACCTACCCCGGCGACGCCGATTATTTTGAGCGGGTGAACATCATCGCCCCGACGGTCGAGGAAGCAAAAACGATCCTGGCTGAGATCATGCGCAAAAAGGTGCTGGATACGCTCTCCGGGCCGTACTACCAGTTGATCGAGGTCAAATTTGGCTCTTATCCCTTCGATGTTATCCGCTCGGAACACACCATCCGCGCCGGGTCGCCCATCGCCTGGAAGCCAGAAGAAATTGTGGCCGGGCGCATTCTGGCCGCGAAACAAGACGGAAGCCCAACGGAGATCACCTGGGAAATGGCGGCGCAGGATCCCGGCTGGTGCAAGCTCGACTGGGTGATCGCCGACACCGTGCACCGCACGCTGGTCAACGCCAGCAACATGCTAGACGTCACCTGGGAAGCGCCGGATGGCTCAATCACCCCGCTGGATGGTTACCTCGACCCCTACTTCCAGGAAGTGTACCTGGAGGCCGAATCGATCCCGGTGTTCAGCAAGCTCAGCCAGCACGTCGGGTCGGATGCGCTGGAGAGCTACGTGCACCAGCTGGAAGGCGAGGTCAAGAAATATCTGACCAAAGACGTGAACTACGGCAAAGTGGCCAAGCGCATGTACAACATCTTCCGCCTGACCGGGCGTTACCAGGAAGCAGCCTTTCTGCGCGAGCTGTTTGATGAGCCGGCCACCATGCTCTACCAGGTGTGGTCGGTGATCCGCACCATCGAAGACTGCTTCACGCCCAATTCCAGCATCAGCAAAGAAAACCTGCTCGGCCAGGTGGATGACCTGATCATCTCCGTGATTAAGAGCCTGGAAGGCGACCAGGAGGTGGAAGTTGTGCGGATGCTCATGCGTCTGCGCGACGCCATCGCCGGACAGAAGGAGCGCACCGAAGTCTCGGCCCAGGTGGAAACCGCGCGCGCCGAGGTGGTGCACATCGTCAATAACTTCTTCTACGAAAAGTTGTGCGGAATGGACAGCATCAAGGATTACATCGACTGCATGTCTGAGGCGGCGAAGCCCGGCTGAAACCGCGAACACGGACTGGCAGCCACTATCATTTTCGCAGGCCTGAGCCTATAATGAAATTACTGTATCCTTTTAACCACGGCAGCAAGCACCGGGCGCTGGAGCAGCGATGGAATTACGGCTCAAGCTGTTCGGAGGTCTGCAACTTTTCTGGGCTGATGAACCCATCACGCAGAAATTCAGCGCACGCGCCCGCCGGTTATTGAGTTATTTGATCGTTCACAGGGCTGTCTCGCTGCGGCGAGACAGCCTTGCTTTTACCCTATGGCCTGACGTGGGCGAAAGCGACTCGCTGGCAATGCTGCGGCGGGCGCTGAGCGAGTTACTGGCAGCGCTGCCCGCCGAGAAAGGCGTGCCATGGCTTCTGGTCACGGGTACAGAGGCGCGCTGGAATCCGGGGGCCGCCTGCCAGATCGACCTGGCTGATTATGAGCGGCTGGTACGCGAAGACACGCCAGCCGCCATGAAAACCGCGGCAGCGCTATACAACGGCGATTTGCTGCCCGAGATCGATGAAGAATGGGCCTCGCTAGAGCGTGAGCGTCTGCGCCAAACCCAACAGGAGTTGTTATCGAAGCTGGCAATGCACCACCGCACGAGGGGAGAATGGACGGCCGGGTTGGCGGCGGCGCGTCGAGCAGTACTGATGGACCCGCTGACCGAAGGGCCCCAGCGCGATGTGATGCTTCTGCTGTACGAGTCAGGCGACCGCGCCGCGGCGCTGGCGGCGTACGAAAATCTCAAGAACTTGCTGCAAGAAGAGCTCGGCGTTGCGCCGATGCCGGAAACAACGGCACTGGCCGAGTCGATTGCACAGGGCGAAATACTCGCGCATACCGGCGCGCAACAAGAAACGCACCCCTCCCACCCCAGTGCGGCCAGTGTTACGATGATCGGACGAGAATCAGAGACCAGATTCCTGTGGGAAGGATGGCAGCACGCGGCGCAGGGCCACGGCGCTATGATCCTGGTGGGCGGCGAAGCCGGGATTGGCAAGACCACACTGGTCCGCTGGCTGATTGACGAAATTACATTCCGGGGTGGCCGCGCGCTGGTCGGGCATTGCTATCCGTTTGAGCAATCCCTACCCTACCAACCGCTGGTGGAAATTCTGCGGCAGGCGGTGGAAGAACTGCGCAGCCTGGATCTATTGCCGTTTTACCGCGCCCTGCTGGGACGCCTCGTGCCGGAACTTGGTGAAGGCGAACAAGTCGATCCGGTGCCTGGGGAACTGCGCCAGCAGTTATATGAAGCCATCCTGAATGCAACCATGAACCTGGCGCAGCAAAAGCCGCTGCTGTTGGTCATCGAAGACGCGCATTGGATGGAAAGTTCGACGCTTGACTGGCTTGCCTATGCCGCGCCGCAATTGGAAAAGACGCGGCTCTACCTAGTGGTCACTTACCGCAATACGGAAGTCAGCCCTGAACACCCGCTGGCGCGGCTTGCCGGCCGTTTCACGCGCGAAGGTTTAACCGACACGATCACGCTCTCACGGCTCGATTTCGACGCGATCCGCGAACTGGTGGCGCAGATCACAGGGTTGAGCGGTGAAACGGCCGACCAGTTGGCCAAATGTTTTTACGATGAGAGCGGCGGCAATCCCTTTTATCTCAAAGTGTTGGCGCGGGGATTGGTCGACAGTGGCCAGGTTGAGGTAGTCGACGGACGCTGGCAGGGAGCTTTTGTGGAACAGGCCGGCAAAGTATCCATCGATATACCGGAAACGGTTCAATCCGCGATCGTTGATGGCGTCGAGCGGCTGCCGGAACCTGCAAAAGCTTTTGTGCGCATGGCGGCTGTCGCCGGGCGGGTTTTTCCGTACGATATCGTGCAACTTGCAGGCGGCTGGCCAGAAGAGGAAACGCTGGCCGGATTGGAGCAGGCGCTTGCGCATGGTTTCTTAACTGAACTGCCGGAAAAGAGCTCTTACGCCTTTGGGCACCACCTGGTGCAGGAAAGCGTTTACGCCATGCTTTCCCAGCCGCGGCGCGTGGCTGCCCACCGGCGATTGGCCGCCGCGTATTTGACAATCCAGCCACAGAATGTAACGGCCCTGGCATACCACTATGACTTGGCGGGAGAGAAGGACCAGGCCCGAAAGTATCACCAACTCGCCGGAGAGCGTGCCGAAGATATGGCTGCTTTTGAAGAGGCCGCCCAATATTACCGCGCTGCGCTGGCGGCCTGGCCGGAAAGCGACCGGGCAGGCCGGGCGGATACATACCGGCGTCTTGGCGGGTGCCTGAAATTGTGCGGGCAGGTTCGCGCAGAAATTGATGCGCTGACCCATGCAACCACAGATGATCAAGCTGTTGGAAATCTGCTGAAAGCCGGCGAAACAGAAGGCGCCATCGCCCAGGCGTATTGGGACAGTGGCCACTTCCGGCAAGCGCTGGAACATGCGCGTACTGCCTACGAAATCCTACAGGATTTTCCCTACAGCCGGGAGTTATGCTGGGTCTTGATACGAACCGCCGAATTTATCGAGCGCGCGGATGAAGGCGCAGGACTGGACCGCTCACGGCAGGCACTGGCATTGGCGCGGCACCTTGAGGATGACGAATTGATTATCGAAGCGCAGGCCGTGCTGGGTGACAGTCTATTTTGGAGAGGCAGCGTGGATGAAGGTCTCAATTTCATCCTGGACAGCCTTCGCCGCGCTAAGGAACTGGGGAAACCCTACCTGATCTGCCGCATGTACCATTGGGTTTTGGATCCTTACATAGAGCTTTGCCGCTTTCACGAGTATCGGCTCATGGCAGAGGAGTTCTTTCATGTTTCCTCGCAGGCGCATTATGGATTTTTTCGCGGGTATGCTCAGATAAATCTTTATGGAATGGATATTTTGAATGGTTACTGGAAATCTGCCGGGCTGCGCATGCGCGATCTACTGGAACAAAAAAAGCGGGGAATATTTGATAACCGGATTTCGATTTTCATGGACTGGAAGATGGGCGATGCCTTTGTGACTTTCGGTAATTACGAGAAAGCACTGGCTTTGCTGGCGCCCCTGGAGCCGTTGATCCGTGAAATGGATATGAAGAGCTATATCGCGGGGCATCAAAGCAGCCTGGCAGCTGTTCATGAGGGCCTGGGGAGGATAGAAGAAAGAGACCAGTGCTGCCAGGAATACCTGGCATTCATCCACCGGGAGAAGCGATTGGATGGGATTATTTCCGCAAACTTACTGGATTTTATTTATTTCTCCCCTCCCCAACCCGAAATTGCGCGCGAATGTCTGAGCATTATGGAAAGCGTGGCTCCCCCCTGGGCCAATGTTATGAGTGAATTGGCGCTGGCAGAGGCACGCGGGGTCCTGCTGCTGAGAGACGGCAAGCCGGAAGAAGCAGTTCCGTTCTTGCGCAAGGCTCTGGAGGGTTGGTGTTCGTATACGGAAAGATTCCCAGTGCTGGAGACGCGCGCGCTGTATTCGTTGGGAAGGGCGTTCGCCGCATGTGGGGAGCGCGCGCAGGCGCTTGAGGTCTGGAACCAGGCATGGCAAATTATCGAGCAATTGGCAGCGGAACTGGATGATCAACCTGAGATGCAATCAACCTTTCTGCATAGGCGGGATGTAGAACAGTTCCGGGTGGAAAGAGAAAAATTGTTGGAATAAGATACCCGGTTTGGAATCAAAAAGCGTTTTGGTGAAATTTCGGCCAAAACGCTTTTTGATTGGAACCGGACGCGCGCCGGACGCCTGACGGACGGAGGATGCATAGAATGAAATCAGAAACAAAAAGGCGTTTGGGAAGGTACGGAAGGAGGGCGCGATGTTTGACTACTATACGATTGAAAAGTTTGGTGAACTCAAGCGGGCGGAAGCGTTGGAAGATGCCAGAATGGATATGCTGTGGAACAGCAGAAATGGCCGCCGTGCCCGCCGCCCGAGCGCTGCGCGGCAAATAATGATCTTTCTTCAGCAGGCCGCCAGGCTGATCCAGCCGGGGAAACTGAGTGAGCAGCATAAGTGATATATGCGCTGTCTCAATCCTCACGAAATTTGCGGTTCACGCTGATCTGCCGGTTGCCGCAGCACGAACAGCCCCAACAACGCGAGCGGCGCGGTTACCGCAAAGGCGATCAACGCCATCACATTCATGCTGTGGTTGTAGAGCGCAGCACCGACGCGGGGGAGAAAGCCGGCCTGATTCATGAAGGTGATGACCACCAGCCCAAACACGCCCGCCGACCAGGCAGGAAATGTCATCACCAGCAGTGCGACGAGCTTTCCCAGCCAGCGGCGCGCCTGCAGGAAGATGAGCGCCGCGCAAAACGCCAGGAGGAAGGCGGCCAGGATGCTCAACGGGCTGAACACCAACGTCTTGGAGATGATGGTGACATCGTCCAGCCGCAGCAGGGCGTAGGCGGCCTGCAGCAGCGCTGCGCCCGCCCCAAACCCCAGCGCGTAAAGGATTTTTTGGCGCTTCAAGCGCCGTTTGATTACCTGCCAGCCAACCCACAGCAGCGGCAAAACGGCAAAAGCCAGGGAAAGCACATCACCACCGGTCTGCACGCTAAAAATATAGGTATGGTCGAGCGAATCGAGCAGCGCATCCAGCGGAAGCCAGTAGAACGGCGCGCGTTGGCGCAGCCGCAGCGTCAGATCGCCGCCTGGGTGCTCCACGAGCAGATATTTATCCCCGCCGATGTTGGCCGACTGCATGCGGCTGTTGTAGAACGGGTCGGTGTCCGCGGCGGCGGTGATGCCACGCGCCTGCACGAAGGTATAGGCCGCCCCACCTGAAACGCGGATCGGAATCACCCCGGCGGGAAGGTCGCTGTATTGCAGTACGCGCCAGCGCCCCTGCTGGTTGTCGCTGCGCAACTGGTACGGGGGCTGGTTTTGCAGCGAGATGCGCGGGTCGCCCAGCAGGTACTGGTAAGGAAAAGTGGCATAGCCCTGCAGAGCGCCGCGGTTCTGCGCCTGAAGCACATGCCCCACCGGAAACTCGGGCCAGGTGTAGCGGAACGGCAGACCGTCAAATTCGCCCATCAAAAAGCCCTCGTTGGGGCTGTAGACAAACCCGGTGTACGCGGCCGCGCCCTGATCCATAAACGCCAGCGCGATCGAATTTTCCATCCACGGGCGCACCGTCTGGCAGCTTCCGGTGGCCACCACGGCCCCGTCCAGCGCGGGCAGGTCTTGCGCGCGAAGGGTGGTATCGTCATCGATGCGCAGATAGGCATTGCTGCCGTGCCCGGTAAAGGTGAGATAGTCGGCTGCTGCCAGCGCATCCACCAGATCCGACTTGTCCATCGATTCCAGGATGATCTTCGACTCCCTGTGATACACCAGCCGGCCGGTGTCGATATGCGCGGCCGGGTTGGCCGCGTTGGCCGAATAGCACCGCTCGCCGCGTACATCATCCCGCCGCTGCCACAACGACCGCGCGCCGTCCAGCGTGCTGGCGGTGATGATCCCGGTCGAGACGGACAACCGGCTGGCTTGCACGGCCTGGCCAAAGCGCACCATCACCGCGTCGGAGAGGAACCCAGGCGAAACCACCCACAGCAGGTACTCCGGACTGGCTGCCAGCGCCTCTTCGACACTGGTGGCAAGCTGCGCCTCTTCGGCCGTGGCGATCTCCTCTGCCAGCCGGAAATATGGGTCGGCAGGGTCGGACAGTACCACCAGGCCGGCCTGCGCCGACGGCTGAAGGAACAGCGAAAACCACACCAGAAGATTGAGAACCACCCGTGGAATTGCCAACTGCCACCCCCGGTACCTGTCTGTGATGAAAACATGCGATTCACCCTGTATTGTAACGCTTAAGCAGGCATTCGCCGCAGCCGGCGCCGCGCGTCTCGGGTATAATCACCGCATGGATTTATTTGATCACGCCATGCAGCAGGATATGGAGCACGAAGCGCCGCTGGCGCAGCGCATGCGCCCGCTTTCGCTGGACGAGTTTGTGGG
>CALDSL010000347.1 GCA_937920255.1 uncultured Anaerolineaceae bacterium
GTGGAACCAAACATGCGGTCCACGACGGGCGGGTCGGTGATGATGTAATTCCGATCTTTGACTTGCGGTTGAGTCTCCATACGTCTCCTATTAAACGGGGAATATAAATAAACTACATCAAGAATAATCTACCACAACAAAGCAATGAAATCAAATCAAAATCACAGGCTTTCCTTAGCAGTTCAGCGCGTAGGCGAAATACGCATTCTCGCACGGGTTACCCCATGCCGCCCACAGCTTGCGTTCGGTCAAATCCATGATGACCGAGGCGATGGTCTTCTCCCGGTCGAGCGGCGCGCCAAAGATGCCGTGATTGCAGATCGAAAAGCGGTAGTTGACGTGATCCCGCAGCAGATCCGTGAACGTGTCCAAATTGTGGGCGCGGGTGGCGCGCAGCAGGCGGACGGCGCGGTGATAGCGCACGTGGGCGCTGACCAGATCTTCGGGGTCTTTCTCGATGCGGCGCATGCCCGGGTCGAGGTAATGGTTGGCGTGGGCCAGGTAGCCCTCTTCGCCGTACAGGATGGCAAAACTTCGCGCGGAGACTTCCACATTGAACAGTTCGCCGCTGTCGTGCGCGATCAGATGATTGTAGCCCGCTGCCCGCAGGGGCGCGATGGTGCATTTGATCGCTTCGGTGATGCTGCACGCATTCAGGACCGCGCGCGATACGATCACGCGTGGAATGCCGATTCGGATATCGTTGGGGTACATCGTGTCGCAGCACTGGGCGATGCCATGCGCGTTAAAACCTACGTTGGGCAGCAGGCCGCCGTAGCTCATCGCCAAAAACGGGGCTTCGTCGGATGGTTGGGCGTGGATGAGATACACGTCCGGCTCGTCTTCGGGCATCCAGGTCTCGTTATGCCCGACCAGAACGTGCCCGTCGGCCGTGCAATCCTGGTTGGCGGCCACGCTGGTGCAGCGCGAGAGATGCAGCGCATCGAGGGCAACGGCTTCCAGGGCGGTCAGCACGGACAGGTCATCCATGCTGACGCCCGCTCCCTCGGCCAGCCCTTCCATCTCCTGCACGTACTGCGGGTAACGCTCGCTGGCAAAAGGCATGTACTTGCGCGCCTGGTTGACCGCGGCTTCCCACGTCAGATGCAGGGTTTCACACGAGTGTTCAATCATCTCGCGCGCGTTGCACAGGCTGTCCTGAATCTGTTCACGGCGGTCTTCACCGATTTGCTGGCCGATTTCTCGCAAGGTGCCGTGGGCGTAGATAATGGGCAATTGGCGAGAAGTCCGCTGCTCAAGCGTCATAATGCGCCTCCGGAAGAAACAATTGCATCAAGTCGTGAATGCAGTGGGCGAGAACCCCCCTGGGGTGCTGCGTTGGACGTCTCCCATCCATTGTATCAATTTTCGAGATTGATACAATTAAGCGTATAGCAGCGCCAGTCAGCACCATCCTGGCATTCAACCACCCGACCACGGAGGAACAGAAATGCAACCCACAGGGATCTCGCATCTACAAATAAATGTACGCCCCGAGAATATTGGATTCTACCGCGAGCTGTTCACGTTCTTGGGCTGGGAGATCATCTATGATGTTCCTGAAATGCTGGCGGTAGGCGGAAAAAACCGCGAGAGTTTGTGGTTTTCGGCCGGCGGAAAAGACACGCCCAACGATTATGACGGCCCGGGTGTGAATCATATTGGCATCGCGGTGGATACCCAGGATGACGTGGACGCTGCCGCGCGGCTGCTGGCCGGAATGGGCGTGCCGCACCTGTTCGAGACCCCGCGCCACCGCCCGGAGTTCAGCCACGGCCCCGAGCATACGTATTACCAGGTGATGTTTGAATCACCCGACCGCATTTTGTGGGAGATCGTGTACATTGGGCCGAAGGGATAAATATATGCCGGGTGTGTTTGGGTGCGCGTACCCGCCGGGTACGCGCACCCAAACACACCTGCTTTATTCCCGCTCAAGCACGTACAGGAAAATCTCTACCACGCGCGGGTCAAAATGCGTGCCGGAACAGGCGCGCAGTTCGCTGACCGCCTGCGACTGGGTTTTGGCGGCGCGGTAAATGCGCCCGTCGGTCATGGCGCAGAACGCGTCCACCACCGAAAGAATGCGCGCTTCCAGCGGAATCTCCTCGCCGCGCAGGCCGTAAGGGTAGCCGCTGCCATCAAAATGCTCGTGGTGCGCCAGGATGAACGGCGACACGTGCGCCAGCGACGACACCGGGGTGATAATATTGGCGCCGATCTGCGGGTGCTTCTTCATCTCTTCCCACTCCTCCTGGCTCAACGGGCCGGGACGGGTGAGAATATGGTCGGGAATGCCGATTTTGCCGATATCGTGCAGCAGCGCCGCCCAGCGCAGCGACTGCAGGCGCGCCGCGCCAATGCCCAGGCGTTTGCCGGTCTTCTCCACCAGTTCTTCCAGTTTCTTGGAATGGCCGGCGGTGTAGGGATCGCGGGCTTCCAGTGTGCGGGTGAGCGCCAGGATGGTTTCCAGGTAGCTTTCCTCCAGCCGGTGGTACAGCCGCTCGCGGTGGATCACGCTGGCCACCAGGTCGGTGATGGTGCCGGCCAACCGCGTTTTTTCCTCCGGGAAGTTTTCGTGCGGACGCTCTTCCCCCAGCACCAGCAGCCCCAGCACTTCATCGTCCAGGCGCAGCGGCATAAAACACAGCGTGTGCGCGGAGTCCAGTTCCAGCGCGATGCGCGCGTCGAACCCCAGGGTGATGTCAGAGCGGCGCAGCAGGAACGGCCCGTCACTGCTGGCGATGCGGCGCAGCACCAGCGTCGCGGACTGGGGTTCCGGCTCCCCGCGCAGCCCGTCGCGGCGCAGTGGGTAGGCGGCCTGGCAGGTGAAACTGCCTTTGCCCTCCTGCACCAGGATGCGGCAGAAGCTGACCTGCATGATCTCCACCGTCGATTGGGCGAAGCGCTGCAGTTGGATCTCCAGGCCGTCTTTGGCTACCAGTTGCCGGCTGAGGTCGTACAGGCCGTTGAGCACCGCCGCCGGGCGCTGTTCCAGGCGCGGAACGGCGTTCTCGAGCGCATCGGCGGATTGCGCCAGGAAACTCAGGATGGTCTTGCTTTCCATCTTGGTGGGCGCGTGCGGCTTATTGTAGTAACAGCCCACGGCGGCCACCACCGTGCCTTTGGATTCCACCGGCCAGAAATGTACCGCGCGGTAACCCTCTTCACGCGCCAGGCTTGATAGAGCGGTGGTGACCAGGCTTTTGCCAGTGTCAGGCAGGATCAACGGACCGGGGCGGGACGCAAAAAAATAATCCTTGCCATAGGAATGCGTGGCCTCGGCCAGGATTTTCTGGATATAGCCGGGCGTCAGACCGGTGTACCACGGGCAGGTGTACGAGCCGTCGCGCTGGCGCAGAAAGATCGCGCAGCGCCCGGTTTGGGCCAGCGCCAGAATACGGCGGCCAATCGTGTCGATGGTCTCGTCGGTTGAGGGAGGCAGGTTGGTCTGGCTGGCGGATGCCAGGCTCAGAAACAAGCTATCTCCCGGGCGGGGATGGCTGGCTCTTGATGTCATGGCGCAGTGCAGGCTTTCCAGGTGTGAGCTTGCAGGGAAATGGAGAAACACTCACCTGGATGTTTCCCCCTGGATATCCAAGAAAGCAAGCGCGTATAGAGAACAGTTAAAGAACGCATCAATAAAAATGAAAATGCGTCGTACGATTAATCGCAGGCAGCGGGCAGGCTGGCGTGGCTCACCGGGGTGGCGAGCTGCGTGGCGAATTCGGCCAGCGAGTTGGCGCGGATGGAAGCCAGGTGCTTGCGCTCTTCGCTGCCGAGCTGGAACTTCTCGCCCCAGTAGCCAGTGGTGACAGCCTGCACCGGGTTGCTGAGCAACGCCTGGCGGAAGCGGGCATTGATCACCGCGGCGGAAAGGATGCGGCTGTATTCCTGCGAAAAGTTCATGTCTTTGTTGCTGTGGGTGGTTCGGTTCTGGTTCATTTGGACTTCTCCTGTAAAATCGCGCTAGCTGTGGGATCGGTGTTGGAACGGTCTTCGGCGTTCGCTGGGCGAGGGGCACCCATATTCCATAAAATCCAAAACGCACCGAGCGCAATCAGCACGTCCCCTATGCTGAATGCGACTCGGTACGTCTCAGACAAACGTATTACGAAAATATCCGAAAGGACCCATAGATTTGTATCCCCCTTTTCCAGTACGATGTCCTTTCCAACTCCGAACCGGCGGCCGACAGACCACAGACCGGGCGGTAAATCGGAGGGAAGAATTCTTTGGACGACTTCGGGGCTTATTGGCATCATTCCGCGATTGGCCAGAATCACGAGAAAGTTGAGCACCAGCCCCAGTCCAAGTACCCAAAAACCGGGTACAGTAATGTTCGCTACGGTAAAGATCAGAAGAATGGCCTGGGAACCTACGAGAACCATTGGGACGTATCGGTCAGGAAAGATATTCCTGGTGGTTTCCAGACGGAAGGCGAAGAACTGGGGAAGAAAAGCCAGGAGCACGAGCCAGAAACGGCGCACATTTGGCGCACGGTACGGCCTCTTCCCAACAATCGCCCTGGACAGGCCTGCAACGAAACCTGCGATGATTGCCCAGAGCAGGATCATGGCTGGTTACCCGCCAATCCCTCCGGTCGCGGACGGAGCGCCGGCGGCGAGAACGAACATTGCTACTGCAAGAATGAAGATGATGACACGCACGTCAACTTTGCTGGTGAACAGGGTGATATCGCGCATTGCGTTTTTCATGGGGAGTCTCCTTATTTCGAACTGAGGGTCATTGGGGTTTGCTTTTTGATTATGACGGGGGGTAGGCTTCAAAACAGGCTTCAAAAGGCTTCAAAACGAGCTTTCAAGATTGAAAGGTTGGAAACTGGCACATCTCCTTTCCGGGTTGCCGGTGAACAGGCAAGCACATAGCACAGGCGGGTGGGTGTTTTTCACCCTCCCCCTGTCTGCCGCTGCCAAACAGGCCGCGGGTTTTATTGGTTTTTCATCAGGCTTTCGTACAGCTCTTGCGTCCGGGTGGACGGCTCGGCTTCGATTTCGTCGCGCAGCGCGCGGCGGCATTCGTCATACTGGCGTACAACCGCGGCGCGGCTGCCCATATCGGCATAGATGCACATCGCCAGCCGGTGGGCGGCCTCGTGGCAGCTATCTTCCTTTAATGTTTGCTTACAGTAATTCAGTGCCTCATCATACTGCCGGCTGTTCTGGTACAGCTCGGCCACTTTGAGCAGCGTTTCCAGGTACAGCCGCTGCAGCCGTTCGCGTTCCAGGATCACCCAGGTCTCGTTGATCTCCGGCAGGTAGGTACCCTTGTAGACCTTCAGCCCGGCCCTATAGTGCTCCAGCTTGCTGGCCGGATCGTCTTCCTCTTCCGCCAGCCCGATCTCGCGCGTAAACAATTCGACATCGTACTCGTAATCCAGGCGGCGGTTGAAGGAGTAGTAATCTTCCTGAAGGGTGATCGCTTCCTTGCCCACCGCATGGCGCACGCGGTAGACGTTGTTCTTGAAACGCAGCTTGAGCTCGGATGGGGTGGCATCCGGCCAGAAGATGGCGCCGATATCTTCCTTGCTCAGCCCCTCGGCGTGCGCCAGGATGAGGAAGAACAGGTCGCGGCAGCTTTGGGTTTGCCAGTCGGCGCTGGTGACCACGCGGTCGTTGATCTTGACCTGCATGCGCCCCAGGGTGCGGATGATGATGTGCGGCTGCGCCAGCGGCACCGACTGGGTACGGCGGCGAAGCACGCGGCGCACTTCCGGCACTTGCTCGTCAAATGCCCGGATCTGCTGCAGCAGGTTTCCAATTGCGGCGTTGAACTGCGGGTTATCAGCCATGATTTCGAGGATACCCGTCAACTCGCGGCCGGCGGCAACCAGCGGGTGCAGATTCTCCGGCCCGGAAACCAGCGCGAACAGCCGCGTGCTGTACTCGCTCGCGCGCGGCAGGTTGCCGGTCAGGTACAGGGCGCACATCAGGTACAGGTAGGCGCGGATGGCTTCCACGCGATGCCCTTCGCTGCCAAAGAAAGCCGCGGCCTCGTCCAGCTCGCGCACCGCGGCAATGCCGTCTTTGCGCGTGACCTTGAGACAGCCGCTCTCCAGCCGCACCAGATAATTCTCGTACGGCGACTGGCTTTCTTCGGCGATCTGCTGCGCGGCGGCCAGCAGATCGACCGCATGGTAGTACTGCGCCTGAGTGCGCGCCAGCGCGGCTTCGGCCAGGTGCAGGTAGAGCATCAGGAAGCGGTCAGTGATCTGGCGCGCGATCAGGCGCGCCCAGCGGTAGGCGTCGAGCGCCTCGCGCGTGGCCTGCAGATCGCGGTACAGGTCGCCGATACTGGTGAGGGCAAAGGCCTCCATGCGCGGGTAACCACCTTCGCGCGCGTTTTGCACCGCTTCTTCCAGCGTGGCGGCCGCGTTTTCGTAGTCGCCCAGCAGGTGCAGCAGCACGCCCAGATTGTTGAGCAGGTTGGCCTGCCACACGGTGTTGCCGGTGGCTTTCCAGATCTCGCGCGCCTGGCGGTAGGCGTTTTTGGCGGCGATGTAATTGCCGAGGGCCTCGTTCATCTTGCCGATCTCGAGCGAAACCTTGGCCACGTTCTCCTGGTCTTTGAGCGCCTGGTAGGTGTCGAGCGAGCGGTTGAGCCATGTGAGCGAATCCAGCAGCCGGCCCTGGTGGTAGAAGGTCGAGCCTTTCGAGCGCAGCGCTTCGGCTTCCACCAGCACCAGTTCCGGGCGGCCGGCGGTGAGCTGCAGGGCGGATTCCACATCTTCGAGCGATGGGTTGTATTCGCCCAACATGCGGTAGGTGGAAGAACGCCGCAGCAGCGTCCAGGCCAGCTGGTCGCGGTTGGCGGCGGGGTCGAAGGCGGGGATGGCCTGGTTGAACAGGTCCAGTCCCTGCTGCGGGTCGCCGCGCATCACCGTCACCGTGCCCAGCAGCGACACCAGCCCGGGGCGGCGCGCGCGCATCTCCACCGGCAGGGCATTCAGCCAAGTGGACAGGGTGGACAACCGCCCGCGGATGATCAGCGCCGGGCCGGCGCGTTCGGTCATGGCGGCGATGGATTCCATCTTGCCCAGGCGCTGGAACAGGGTGAAGGCCTGGTCCCATTCGTCGCGCTCGGCGTAAACCTCGGCCAGCCGGGTCTGGATCAGCGCGGTTTCGTCCGGGCGCTGGCGCTGCATGCGCTCGCGCAGAAAGTCGCGGAAGAGATGGTGGTAGCGCAACCAGATGCGCTCTTCGCCCACTTGCAAGACAAACAGGTTGCCACGCAGCAGGGTATCGATGTGCTCGTCCCACACGGCGGGGTCCAGGTCGAGCGCCTTGCCGATGACTTCCTGGCAGTAATCCGCGTCGAACTCGTCCAGCAGCGACGAGCGCAGCAGGAAGGTGCGCATGTCATCGTCCTGCTGGTTGAACACCTGTTGGGCCAGGTATTCATACAGTCCCACGCCCGAAACCCGCGCCACGCGCATGCGGCTGTCGACTTCTTTGGCGGCGGTCTGGGTGGTGAGCAGCAGCCCGGTGATCCAGCCTTCGGTCTGGTAGGCCATCTGCTCGGCTTCTTCTTCGCTGATATCGCGCTGGAAGTTCTGCGAGAGAAAATCCTGAATTTCGTTGGGACGGAAGGCCAGTTCTTCGAAGCTCATGCCGCCCACCTGCGAGCGCGCCACCATCAGGGGCAGGTCTGGCAGGGTGAGCAGGGTGCGCGAGGCGATGACGATGTGGCAGTTCTCGTCCACATCCTGGATGAAGCGGCTGATAAACTGGTCTACCAGCTTGCTTTCGCGCACCAGGTGGTAGTCGTCCAGCACGATGGCGAAGTGCTCTTGTATGTTCTCGTAGGCGTCATTGACCACCGCCGTAACCAGGCCTTCGATGTTCAACTGGTCGTGGGTGGCGTTGTTGAGCGCATTGGCCGCCGCCTGCCCAAACTTTGGGAAGCGCAGGTTAATCGAGGATATCAGGTGGGCGATAAAGCGCTCAGCGTCGCTATCCAGCGCGTCCAGGGCGTACCAGCACACGGGGATCTCGTTGTGGTGGAAGAAATCCACCAGCAGCGATGTTTTCCCATATCCTGCCGGGGCGGCGATGATCATCAGCTTGTTGTCCAGCAGCTCGTTGAGGGTTTCCAACAGCCGCTGGCGTGAGATGATCTCCGAACGCCGGCGTGGTACGAGGATTTTGGTGCGCGTGACTGGATAGGCGATTTGCATAGGGCAGCCAAATAAGACAAGGAGAGGTCAGGGGGTAAGTCCTCTCCCATCCTACCGTTACATTTGTTCGATTGGCAAGCTCATCGAGCGGACAGGAAACATAACCGGATCAACTTCCGGCTGGAGGGGCGCGATGAATCAGGGAACCCAGCCGCCAATCTCATTCCACGCATATTCCAGGTGCGTGCCAAGCTGCGCGCCGAGAATGCGGCGCACGCGTTTTGTCGCCCATTGCATCAGCTCCAGGCCGCCGATTTCGTGCAGCCGTTTGCCAATTTGCCGGGCGCGGATATGGTGACACTGGCCGTTGAAAGAACCGCCGGGTCGCTCGGAGAGGAAATCGTCCTCCCGGCCAACGCGCACCAGTTCGTCCAACAACTTTTCGACTTCGGCCTTGTGCTGCCTTTCAAAAGGCGGCCGGCGGAACAGGTCTTGGAAAAAGCTCATGGGCGACTCCTGAAGTTCTGGTGAAACGCGTGTACCCAGTGATTCTATCACAGGCGGGGGCAGAAACAAACGCAATCGTAGTATAACTAGGGCATGAGTTGTATCTACCTTTCTCCGCATTTTGACGACGCGGTATACTCCTGCGGCGGGCTGATCTGGGAGCAGGCCCGCGCGGGCGAGGTTGTGGAGATCTGGACGATTTGCGCCGGCGAGCCGCCACCCGGGCCGCTGCCGCCGTTCGCGGCAGAGCTGCACGAGCGCTGGGGCAGCCCACAGGCCGTATCTGTCCGCAGACAAGAGGATCAAGATGCGTGCCAGATTGTGGGCGCGCGGCGGCGACTTTTTGCAATTCCCGACTGTATTTACCGCACCTTGCCGGATGGCGAGCCGGTGGTCCATATAGATGAAGATTTGTTCACCGTGCCGCTGGAGCGCGAGATGGACCTGGTGCGCAGTCTGGCGGCGCAACTGCGTTCCGGCCTGCCGGCCAGGGCGCGGGTGGTTGTGCCGCTGGCGCTGGGCGGGCATGTGGATCACCGCTTGGTGCGCGCCGCGGCCGAAATGCTGGGCCTGCCGCTGCGCTATTACGCCGATTTCCCGTACGTGGCACGCGAGCAGCCGGATATCCCGAGCCAACTGCCGCCGGGCGTGGATCTGCGCCTGTACCCGGTCTCGGAGCAGGGGCTGGCAGCCTGGCAGCGCGCCGTGGCAGCCCACCGCTCGCAGATCAGCACCTTCTGGGCCAGCGAAGCCGACCTGTACGCCGACATGGAAGCCTACTGGCGCTCCATTGACGGAAACGCCCGCCTGTGGGAACCTTATAGGAAGGAAAAGAAAGTACATCACGAATTTCACGAATAAGCCGAATGTACACGAATTTTTTTAAAGAAAAATTCGCGCTATTCGGCCTATTCGTGAAATTCGTGATGTGTTTCGTTTTGAATCCCTCAAACGAACCAATCTGCAAGGTGCGCGCATGGTTCCCCCGGCTGTCCTAGCAAATCTGTAAACACGCGCGGCGGGGTTTTGGCTTGACACATGTTAACGGAATCGGTACTATTCAAAAGAGGTTCCCGCAATTTTCTGGCGGGAGGATTTCCTTTTTGACTTTCCCATCTCTATTATTGTTCTCAGGTGTTCATGGAAACCAGCCGGCTCCAGCCTTCTCCCACGATGCAACCCGAAAACACGAATACTGACCGCGAACTGTGGCCGGTGTGGGCGGCGGCGCTGCGCCGCTGGCGGCTGGACAGCGCTGCCGCTGCGTTGGTGGAAGGCGCGGGGCCGTTGAGCGTGCTGCTGGCGCAGATGATGTATATCGGCCAGCCGCTGGCGCAGACCGCCGTTCCCGGCGCGAGCTATGCGGCGCTGGCGCGCCTTTTGGATGACCCGCGGCAGGCGGCGCAGTTCGCCGCCTACCTGCGAGAGGAGGAAGCCCCGTGAGCGTGATCACGCTGGAAACCGCGATCGGATTAGGCCTGGTGGTCGCGGCTGCGATTTTGATGTTCCTGTTCTCGCTGCCGCCGCGCCCGGGCAAACGCTCGAATTTTGCGCTGCGGCCGATTAACGGCCTGTCGCGGCTGCGCCGCGCTTTGGGGCTGGCGGTGGAAAACGGAACGCGCCTGCATGTTTCGCTGGGTAAATCCAACGGCGTCGGCCCGGTCAGCGCGGCCTCGCTGGTGGCGCTCAGCACGCTGGAGCGCATCGCGCAGATCAGCTCGGTCAGCGACCGGCCGCCGGTGGCCTCCAGCGGCGACGGCGCGCTGAGCATCCTCAGCCAGGACACCCTCAAAGGCGCCTACCGCGCGGTCAACGCCTCGGAATTGTACGATCCCAACCGCGGGCGGCTTACGGGCGTCACCCCGTTCTCGTACGTGGCCGGCACGCTGCCGATCGAGCGCAACGAGCACGTTTCCGCCAACGTACTGGTAGGCACGCTCGGCCCGGAGGCCGCGCTGCTGGCCGAAGCCGCGCAGCGCGAGCGCGCCTTTGCCCTGGCCGCCAGTGATTCGCTCCCCGGCCAGGCGGTGCTGTACGCCGCCGCCGAAGAAGCGTTGATTGGTGAAGAGCTTTATGCCGTGCCGGCTTACCTGCAGGCCGGGCCGTTCCACCGCGCCAGCCTGCGCGCGCAGGATGTGCTGCGCTGGGCGCTGGTGGGGCTGATTTTGGCCGGCGCGGTGCTGGCAATTCTGGGGATCAAAATTCTATGAGAGCGCCCGTCGCTACCGCGGTTGCCATTGTGGTGGGCCTGATCATCCTGCTGGGCTATTTCGTCCCGGTGGGGATTGTGCTGGTGCTGCGTGACGTGCTGCTGGGCTGGGCGATTGTGCTGGCAGGCATGGCGGCGCTGGTGGGCATCATCAACCTGGTGAAGGTGCACTGGCGCAAATCCACCGTGCGCGGCGAGCGCGACCCCTACAGCCCGGTGTTGCTGATCGTATTCCTGGCCACGGTCGGGGCGGGTTTCGCCCTGGGCGGGCCGTCGAACCCCACCTTTCAACAGGTGGTGAACGCCGTGCAGATCCCGGTCGAGACGACCCTGACCGCCGTGCTGGCCATCGCGCTGGCCTATGCGGCCATGCGGCTGCTGGGCCGCCGCATGGGTTTGATGGCGATCGTATTTGTGACCAGCACCGTGCTGTACCTGCTGCTCAACAGCGGCATTCTGGCGGTCGATAGCGGCGCGCCGGCGCTGAAGAGCGCGCTGGGCGTGCTCCAGCGGCTGCCGGTGGCGGGCGCGCGCGGTATCTTGCTGGGTATTGCACTGGGCAGCCTGACGACCGGCCTGCGCGTGCTGATGGGCGTTGACCGCCCCTTCTCCGGGTGACGCTATGGCCGATATTCTTTGCCCCATGTGTGGAAAGCCCAACCCGGCGGAAGCGGAAATCTGCTGGAGCTGCCAGGCGCGTCTGAAACCGCTCCAGGCGCAGCAACCGCCGGATGACTCGGTGCCTGATTGGCTGCGCGACATGCGCGCCGGGCAGGAGCCGGAAGAGGACGCGCCTGCCGCTGAAGAGGCGGCCGGAGATGCGGACATTCCCGATTGGCTGGCGCGCATTCGCCAGCGCGGGCAGGAAGAAGGCGGCGAGCCACAGGGCCAGGATGCCGAATCCGCCAGCGATATGCCGGATTGGATGAAAGATCTGCGCGCCGAGGGCCAGGAACCTGCCGGGCAGTCCTCCGGCGATTTGCCTGCGTGGATGAAGGACGAAGCCGCGGATTCAAGCTGGTTGAACGGCCTGCGCGAAGAAGGACCTTCGGCGCCCGCCGCGCCCGCGGAAGGCGGCGCGGAAAACGACTGGCTCTCCAGCCTATCCGATTGGGGCGGCGACGCAGCGCCTGCCGAAACCCCGGGCGAGCCTTCGAACGCGCCCCAGGCTGAGGCCTCCCAGGAGTGGGGGTCTGACCTGAGCGATTGGAGCGCCGCTCCGCAGCAGCCCGGGCAGCCGGAAGCAGCCGGTAGTGAAGATTGGTTATCGGCGCTGGGCGGGGGCGAGCAGGAAGAGCCGCCCGCGACCGGCGCGCAGGTGTTCTCGTGGGACGAACTGCCCGAGGCGGGCCACACTCCCGGCGCGGCCATGACCGGCCAGCTCCCCGATTGGTTAGGGCAGATGGCAAATTCGGAAGCGGCGGCCGGCAGCAATCCCTTCCTTGGAGATGGAGAAGAAACCACCCCCGCGGGTGAAGAGCAGCAAGAAACACCCGCCGGCTTTGGCCCATTCAGCACCCCGCCGTTCTCGGACGAGGCGCCGGTGCCCGAACTGCCGGCCAGTGACGATACTCCCGACTGGCTCAAGGCCTTCGCGGCCGACCTGCCGGGAGGCGAAGAGCCCGTCGCCGGCCCGTTCCCGGCCGAGGACTTGCCCGAACCGGGTGAGCAGCCGCAGGAGCAGCCGGCTGTGATGCCGTATGAGAACGTGGAACTGCCCGACTGGCTGGACAAAGCCCCTCCGGCGGAAGAAAAACCCGAGCAGCCGCCGGCGCTGGAAGGCGGCGAAGACCTGGCCATGGCGCAGCTTCCCGGCTGGCTGGCGGCCATGCGCCCGGTGGAAAGCGTGGTTCCGCAGAACGCGCTGCCTGCCGAAGAAGACGACCGCGTGGAAAAATCCGGCCCGCTGGCCGGGCTGGTGGGTGCGCTGCCGGGCGAGAGCCTGGCGACACGGGTGAGCAAACCCGCCGCCTACAGCGCGCGGTTGCAAGTGAGTGACCGCCAGCACCAGCACGCGGCCCTGATCGAAGAGATGCTGGGCGATGAAGCCCGGCCGCAGGCCCCGCGCGGAGAGCGCAGCCATATTCCCGAGCGCATCGTGCGCGTGGTCATCGCGCTGGTGCTGATCGCCGCGTTGCTGCTGCCGCTGGCCTCCAACCTGCGCAGCATGCCGCTGCCGAACCTGTTCCAGCCGGATACGGTAGCCTTCCAGCGTATTGTGGAAGGATTGCCTGCCAGCGCCCCGGTGCTGCTGGCGGTGGAATACGAGCCCGGGCTGTCGGGCGAGATGCAGCTCGC
The DNA here is from genome assembly GCA_937920255.1 of uncultured Anaerolineaceae bacterium. Classification (GTDB taxonomy): domain Bacteria; phylum Chloroflexota; class Anaerolineae; order Anaerolineales; family Anaerolineaceae; genus CALDSL01. The sequence goes on from CALDSL010000347.1 coordinate 13,152, forward strand.
GGCGGCGCCGGTGGTCAACCAGCTCACCGTACGCTCCGCGCGGCTGGCGCTGGTTTCCACCAACCCCTCCGGCCCGGTGCTGGCCGAGAACCTGTTGGGCGCAGCCGGTGTGCGCGAAAGCCTGCTGTACACCAACCTGGGCTTTCTGCCAGGCGGCACCGCCGGCCTGCAGGAATTCGCCAGCCGCCCGCGCGTGGCCATGCAGTACGGCCTGGACGGCGAGTTGGCCTGGAGCACCGAAGCTCTGACCGGCGTGGAAGAGATCAACCAGTTTGGCGCGGTGATCGTGCTGACCGAAAACGCTGAGACCGCGCGCGCCTGGATCGAGCAGGTACAGCCCAGGCTGGGTGATGTGCCGCTGCTGATGGTGGTCTCCGCGCAGGCGGCGCCGATGGTGCAGCCGTACATCGACTCGGGGCAGGTGCAGGGCATGGTTTCCGGCATGTCGGGCGGGGCCATGTACGCCCAGATCACCAGCCAGGGTGGCGCGTGGCTGGACTACTGGGATGCTTACCAGTTCGGTATTTTCGCCGCCATAGCCTTTATTTTGCTGGGCGGCGTGGTTCAGATCTTCTCGCTGCTGTTCCGGCGGCCTGCCAGGAGGAAAGCCTGATGCCTGAAAACATTCCCATCCTGGTTGGCGCGGTTTTGACGGTTCTGGTGCTGCTGGGCTACCTGCTGGGCGAGAACAATTTCCTCTTCCGGCTGGCCACCTATATCTTCATCGGCGTGGCCACGGGCTACGTGTTTGTGCTGGTCTTCTACCAGGTGATCACGCCGCGGCTGATCCGCCCGCTGCTCAGCGGCTCGTTCGAGCAGATTGTGCTGACCCTGCCGCCGCTGGTGTTGAGCGTGATGCTGGTGTTCAAGATCTTCCCCAACCTGTCGCGGCTGGGCAATCTCTCGATGGCCTACCTGGTCGGCGCGGGCGCGGCGGTGGCGATCGGCGGGGCGGTGCTGGGCACGCTGATCACCCAGGCGCGCGCCTCGATCAACCTATTCGACCTGAGCGCCGGGGGCGGCATTTCGCGCCTGCTGGATGGCGTGTTCATCCTGGTCGGCACGTTGAGCACGCTGCTGTACTTCAGCTTCAGCGCCAAAGCCCAGCGTAATGCCGCGCCGCAGCGCCCGGTTCCGGTGCGCGCAGCAGCCGGGGTGGGGCAGATCTTCATCGCCATCACCCTGGGGTCGCTGTTCGCGGGCGTGTTCACCGCGTCGCTCACCGCGCTGATCGAGCGCCTGGGCTTTCTTCTCAACCTGGTTCGCACGATGGTGTTTTAGCGGGTAGCTATGACGACTTCTCTGATTGACGCCCAATCTGTACTGGCAGTGGATATTGGTTCGGTGCATACCCGCGCCGTGCTGTTCGACGTGGTGGACGGAGTGTATCATTTCATCGCCTCGGGCATCATGCCGACTACCATCGACGCGCCGTACAACGACGCGCGCGAAGGCATCCTGCTGGCCGTCAAGCGCCTGGAGGAGATCACCGGGCGAATTTTGCTGGACCCCAATGCCTTCCTGGTGATTCCGTCGCAGAGCGATGGTTCGGGCGCCGACCGCCTGGTGGTGACGTACTCTGCCGGGCCGGAACTGCGCCTGGTGACCACCGGTCTTCTGCCGGATGTCTCGCTCGATTCGGCGCAGCGGCTGGCGGCGGCATCCTACGGCCAGGTGGTGGAGAGCATCAGCCTCAACGACCGCCGCCCGGCGGAAGCGCAACTGGACGCGATTATCCGCGCGCGGCCGGACGTGATGATCCTGGTGGGCGGCAGCGAGCGCGGCGCGACCCGCTCGGTGATGAAGATGGTGGAATTGACCGCCATCGCCTGCCGGCTGCTGCCGCGCGAGCAGCGCCCGCAGGTGCTGTACGCCGGCAACCAGGCCATCGCCGATAAGGTGAAGGAATCTCTGGAGAAATTGACCAATGTCACCACCGCCAGCAATGTGCGCCCCAGCGTGGACAGCGAAGATCTACGCCCGGCGCAGGATGCGCTGGCCCAGGTGACCACCCAGGTGCGCGTGCAGCAAATTGGTGGCATGCATTCGCTCTCCACCATGTCGGCAGCCGGGCCAATGCCCACGGCCCAGGCGTTTGGACGCATGACGCGCTTCCTCAGCCTGCGCAGCCCCAACCGCGGCGTGCTGGGCGTCGACCTGGGCGGATCGGCGGCGATCTTTGCCGCGGCGCTGAACGGCAAGCTGGCGCTCAATGTGCTGCGGCCGTTTGGCATGGGCAGTGGCATCCTGCCGGTATTGCAGTCTGGCAAGCTGGATGACATTGCCCAATGGCTGCCGATGCACGTGGCCGAAAATGTGGTCGAAGAAACGCTGTGGCAGAAGAGCCTGTTCCCCGCCAGCCTGCCGCTGACCGGCGAGAGTTTGGCCATCGCGCAGGGGGCGGCGCGCCAGGCGCTGCGCTATGGGATGCAGCAGTTGGCCGCGCGCTGGCCCGGGCTGCCCGCCCGCTTTGACACGATTGTGGCCGCGGGCGCGGTGTTCACCGGGGCCGCCAGCTACGGCCAGGCGCTGCTGATGCTGCTGGACGGCCTGCAGCCGCAGGGCGTGACCAACCTGTACCTCGACCAGAACGGGCTGCTGCCCGGGATGGGCGCGGCGGCCGAGTTCAACCCGCTGCTGCCGGTGCAGGTGTTGGACAGTGGCGCGCTGCTGCACCTGGGCACAGTGATTACCCCGGTCAGCACGGCCAAGTACGGCACCAGCATTCTCAAAGTCGGGCTGGATTACGGCGACGGCAACGTTTCGCAGGTCGAGATCAAGCAGGGCACGCTGACCGTGCTGCCGGTGCGCCTCGGGCAGAAGGTCGATGTTATTTGCCAGCCGCTGCGCAAGGTGGAGATCGGCGCGCGCGGCAAAGACGGCAGCTACCAGTATTCGCTCACCGGCGGCGCCTGCGGCGTGGCGATCGATGCCCGCGGCCGCCCGCTGGCGCTTCCGCCCGACGCTCCCCGGCGGCGGGAGATGCTCAAGAAATGGTCGCTGGCGCTCAGCTAGCGGGAATCACAGGATAAAACGCCATGCCTGCACCCGTATCCCACATGCTTCCCCTCACCACCGTCCGCCGGGCGCGCTTGCTCCAAAACCCGGGGCGCGTGCTGGTGCGCACCGGCCAGATGGTGACCGCCACCGACGTGATCGCCGAGACCTACCTGCCCGAGCACCACTACCTGCTGGATGTGCGCCGCACGCTGGGTATTTCCTCGGTCAACAAAGCCGCCGGCCTGATCCAGCGCCGTGAGGGCGAGAAGGTGCAGAAAGGCGACGTGATCGCCGAGACCGGCGGGCTGTTCTCGCGTGTCATCCGCGCCCCGCAGGATGGGGTGGTGGTTTCGGTCAACGCCGGCCAGGTGTGGATCGAAGCGCTGGGCGAGCCGTTCAAGCTGCGCGCCGGTATGCCCGGCACAGTGACGGATGTGATCGCCGACCGTGGGGCGATACTGGAAACCAGCGCGGCGCTGGTGCAGGGCGTTTGGGGCAACGGCCTGATCGACCTGGGCGTGCTGCTCTCGCTGGCGCGCACCCCCGACGATGAACTCACCCGCGACCGGCTGGATGTTTCCATGCGCGGCGCGGTGGTGCTGGGCGGCTACTGTGACAAGCCGGATGTGCTCAAAGCTGCCGCCGATTTGCAACTGCGCGGGCTGGTGCTGGCCGGCATCAACCCCAATATTCTGCGCGCGGCTGCCGCGCTCAAGTTCCCGCTGATTGTGATCGAGGGCTTTGGGCGAATTCCGTTCAACCCCACTGCCTACCGCCTGCTGACCAGTAACGAAAAACGCGACGCGGCGCTCAACGCCGCCGCGTGGGACGCCTACACCGGCGAGCGCCCCGAAGTGGTCATTCCGCTGCCCGCCGCGGGCGGCGACCCGGCCCCCGACACGCTGGAATTCTCCGCCGGGCAGAACGTGCGGCTGCACGGCGCCCCCTACCTGGGGCAAACCGGTACGATCATTGCGCTGCGCGGCGGCAGCGCGGCCCTGCAGAACGGGCTGCGCGCCCCCGCGGCGGATATCCGCCTGGAAAACGGCGAACGCGTCCTGATCCCATTGGCCAATCTGGACGTGCTGGAATAATCATCACAACGGTCAACACGAAAAGAGGCTAGCATGACAGACCAAAACGACGACATCAACTTTGAGCCATTCGAACCCGGCGAAGATTATCAGGGTGAGCCAGGCGAGAACGCACCCCCTGCTGCCGCGAGCGGCAACAACCGCAATTTCCTGATCGCGGCCGGGATCATTGGCGGCGTGTTTCTCATCGGCCTGATCGTGATGGGCATTATGGCGGCCAGCATTCTGCCACAGCGCCAGGCGGCGTTGCGCGCCCAGCAGGAGCTGGTGGAGCAGCAGAACATGGCCACGGCCGAAGCCGCCACGCAGGAAGCGTTCGCTTACGCCCAGGCGCAACTTCCGTCGCCGACCGTACCGCCGACTGCCACGCTGCCCCCGCCCACCAACACCCCGGTAGTTGTGGTGGATACGCCCACGCCCGAACCGCCTCCGGCGGAGAATAAGGCCGAAATGCCCGCGCCCGCGGTGCAGACCGAAATGGCTGCAACCCAGGCGGCCGGCGGCGGCCAGGTGGCCACGCTGGCCCCCGGCGCGGCGCGCACCGCCACCCTGGCCGTGCTGCTGACCCAGGTGGCGGCCGGCAACCAGACCGCCCAACCGGCGGCTGGCGGTGGTGTGGCTGCCACGTCCACCGCGCTGCCATCCACCGGCTTCGCGGATGAGGTGGGCCTGCCCGGGTTGTTCGCCGCGGCGATGGGCCTGCTGGTTCTCATTCTGCTGGCCCGCAGCCTGCGCCTGACCACGCGCTAAACGGGCCTCCGCGCTACGCCTCTTTACGCCCCTCTCTCCGTTTTGGGTGGAGGAGAGCGGGGCGTTTTTGCTTGCTTTGGGGTATCATATGAAGACTGCCGTGTTGGAGGGGGACCACTTCAGCAGAGCGGTTATGAGTGATATCAAACATCCAGAACCCGGTGACAAAGCCCACATGCTGCTGGCATGCCAGGAGGTGAAAACGCGCCTGCGCTGGTGGCACAAGATCAAGCATGCCAAACCGCTGCGATCGCGGCGGCTGCATTTTGTAGCCGGGCGCTTTCTGCTGGCCGGGCTGGCATCCAACATCGTCGACTACAGCCTGTTCCTGCTGGTCCACGGTTGGACGCGCCAGATTTTCATCAGCACCTACGTAGCGCGCGGCGTTTCGATGTGGATCAACTACTTCCTCGTGTCGCGGGTGGTGTTCCGCGCCGGGGGGCAAAAGGTTTCGACCTTTCCCCAATACGTGGGGCTGGTGATCCTTTCCGGCTTCATCGTCAGCGTGTTGATCGGGCAGATCGTGCCGCTGGTGAACGGGCGCATCTTTCTGGCCAAACTGGCAGCCGAGGGTCTGGTGTTCCTGATGAATTTTGCCGTGCAGCGCTGGCTTATTTTCCGGCGCGCGCGCCGCGCCGGGTGATCGCGTCGCTCATGCGCGCCACGCGCGCCATGGCTTCCACGTCGTGCACGCGGATGATATCCGCGCCGCGCGCGATGCCCACCGCCACGGCCGCCGCGGTGCCTTCCACGCGCTGGTCGGGCGGCAGGTTCAGCGTATAGCCGATGAACGACTTGCGTGACGGGCCCAGCAGCACCGGGAAACCCAGCGCGTGGATCTCACCCAGCCGGTCAACCAGTTCCAGGCTTTGCTCGACGGTTTTGCCAAACCCCAGGCCGGGGTCGAGGATGATACGCTCGTCGGCGACGCCTGCGGCGCGCGCCAGGGACACGCTGTCCATCAGCTCGCGCTTGACGTCTTCCAGCAGGTTGTCATACTCCACGCCCACGTAGCGGCCGCCCAGCCGTTCCTGTAGCTCGGCGCTGCTGGGCTTCAGGCGGTTGTGCATCAGGATCAGCGGAGCGCGCGTGCGGGCGGCCAGGGCGGCCATGCCCGGGTCGGCGCGCAGCGCCCAAACGTCGTTGATCCAGTCCGCGCCGGCGGCCAGGGCGGCCTCGGCCACCTCGGCTTTGTAGGTGTCGACCGACAGGGTGGCGTCGATGCCCTCGTCGATCAGCGCGCGCAGGACGGGCAGAACTCGGCGCAGCTCATCCTCGGCGCTGACCGGGGCCGAACCCGGGCGGGTGCTCTCGCCGCCGATGTCGAGAATATCGGCGCCGGCCGAAACAAAGCGCCGCGCCTGGGCCAGCGCGGTCGGCAGCACGTCCGACTCGGTCAGCAGGCCGTCGCCCGAGAAGCTGTCGGGCGTCAGGTTGAGGATGCCCATGATGTAGGTACGGCGGCCCCATTCGAGCGGGAAGGGACGCGGCGGGCGCGGCCGGGCGGCCAGCGGCACGATGCCCTCGTGGTCGACGCCGCCCAGCAGGTCGCGCACGCTGCGCTCCAGCACCGGGTGGCGCAGGTCAGGGGCCAGGTCGGCCAGCGGCACCAGCACAAAACCGCGCTCATGCATGCGCGGGTGCGGGATGACCAGTTGCGGCAGGTTGATCACCGCCTCGCCGTACAGCAGAATGTCCAGGTCAAGCTGGCGCGGGCCGTTTTTGAAGCTGTCTTTGCGTCCCAGGGTTTTTTCCAGTTCCTTGAGATAGGCCAGCAGTTCGAGCGGGGCCAGGTTGGTTTCGGCCTGCACCACCTGGTTGAGGAACGTGGGCTGGTCGACGTAGCCCCAGGGTGGGGTTTCGTAGATGGGAGAGGCGCGCAGCACCGTCACCGCGGGAGGCAGCGCGGCCAGCGCCAGGGTCAGGTTTTGCTGGCGGTCGCCCAGGTTGGAGCCGAGCGCAATATATACGGTTTGAGCCATCTTATCCTTGCCACCTTTCCACCACCGTCACCATACCCGGCCCCTGCGCGGCCAGGCTTACAAGCAAGCCCAGATCGCCGCCGCCGGCGCGCAGCGCGTCGACCAGGCGGTTGCACAGCCCCACCGCGCAGCCGGAATTGTCGCCCTCCAGCGAGCGCCAGCCGGCGGGCAGGTAGCCGGGCATGCGCCCGGCGTCGTCGCAGGCGGCCAGCAGGCTGGCGCCGCTGCTCGACAGGTTGGCCTGCTGGAGCTGGCGCTGCAGGTCGGCCGGCAGGCTTCCCGGCCCGCCGGACTCGGTGATCGAGAACCGCGCGGGCAGCGATGCGGAGGGCGTTAGCCCGCGCGTTGCCGCGGCCTCTTCCGAGCACAGCACCAGCAGGTGCACCAGGTCTTCCTCTTCTTCGCCCAGCAGCACCAGGCCGCGCTCGCCGGAGAGGATGGCATGGCTGGCGGCGTGCAACAGGGCGTGATCGAGCAGCGGCAGATCGGCCCAGGTGAAAGCGGAGAGTTTGGCCGGCCAGCGCGGAGCCGGCCCCGCGCGGCTGCCGCCGGTCAGCCAGTGGATTTCATCGATCCACTCAGGCTGGATGCCGGCGGCGGTCACCCATGCCAGGCTGGCAGCCGGGAATTCCGCCCGGTCCTGGGGCAGGGAGACGCTTCCGCCGGCGCACCACAACACCTGGGTCATGCGTTACGCGCCTCGCACCGCGTTGATCATATCGGCCAGCAGGCCGTAGGCGGTCGTTTCGGGGCCTGAATCGTCTTTGTAAATCCCCAGCCCAGGCTGGATATCCAGGTCAAACTCGACCCCCGAGCCACTGCCGCGGATGCTATACAGGTGGTCGGCGGCGGGCAGACGCTGCGGGGCCACGCGCGCGCGCACCCCCGCGCCGTCGCGCTCAGCCGAGCACACCAGCTTCCAGCGCTCGCCGGCTTGCAACGCTTCCTGCACCATCTCACGGGTGATGCCGCGGATGCCGGTGCGGTCCACGTCCTGCGGGGTGATCTTGACACCCATCAGCACAGTGGACAGGATGGCAACCTTGATCGACGAATCCCAACCGTCAACGTCGGCGCTGGGATCGGTTTCGGCCAGCCCCACCTGCTGGCAGTAGCGCAGCGCCTCTTCGTAGCTCTGGCCGCCTTCCATCATTTCCAGGATCAGGTTGGTGGTGGAATTGAGAATGCCGCGCAGTCGTTGAATATTGGCGGCGGGCAGTGGCCCACGGAAAGTGGAAAAGATCGGCGCGCCGTCCATGACGGTGGATTCATACAGGAAGCGCCGCCCCTGGCGCGCGGCCAGTTCGGTCAGCTCGCGGTAGGCGTGCGCCACCGGGCCTTTGTTGGCGGTGATGGCGTGCATCCCGCCCTCCAGCGCCGTACGGATGTGGTCGACGGCGGGCTGGCCGGTGTCACGATTGACCGGCGAGTTCTCGAACATCACCTGAGCCGGCACGGCGCGAACGAAAGCCACGCCATCAGCCGGGGCGGATACGATTGACAGGCTGTCCAGCGTCTGCCCGGCCTGCACCAGCGCCAGCGCGCGCTCCAGGTCCAGCCCGGCGGGGTCGATTGCCGCGCCGTGCCGCCCGGTGGCAATGCCGGTGACGCGGTAGGTGATGCCGTATTTCTGCTCGACTTCCGCGCGCTTTTGCATCAGCAGCACCGCCAGCGCGCGGCCAACATTACCAAAACCGATCAAAGCCAGGTCCACATGGGTCATGGGGTTGTCTCCAGAG
>CALDSL010000348.1 GCA_937920255.1 uncultured Anaerolineaceae bacterium
ACCAACTGGAAGAAGACAAACAGGAAGCAGCCGACCAGCAGGATCAGGAGCGCCGAGAGAATGTTGAAGATTTCGGCCACGCCGATGTTCAGACCGGTGGCGGTGAGCATGGAAACGATGTTAATGCCGGAAATACCCACGGTGACCAGCAGACCGACCCAGGAGAGCAGGTTGGCCCAGGTGGAAAGGCGCACCAGCCCATCGGCGTTGGGGTCATTGTCATCTTCCTGGACGACGGCCGGGGCGGTTTGGGCAGGCAGGCTGACGCCGCGCTCATCCAGCACCTGCTTGATGGCGACATAGGCTTCATCCGACCATTCGGTGCGGTCGTTTTCTTTCCAGATCTGCAGCAATTCTTCGGTGCTTTTCTGGCGCATGTTTTCATATAATTTCTTGCTCAGCGCATCACTGCTCTGTTCGGTCATGGAGGTCCTCCTGATAACGGTTGTGTTTGTGTGTGCGGTTTTTAACCTGCCCTTGATGATACCACCATTTTTTCTTCGACATGGCGTTTTTGTAGGGAGTGGGAAGGAAGGTTAGAGATGGTTCGTCATGACACCTCACCCGGCGGTGATTTCGACTTTGTTTTGATCGGGGTCGAGGATGACGGATTCGTAATACCCGTCGCCGGTGCGGCGGGGAGCGCCAGCCACGACAAAGCCATCGGCGGCCAGCCGGGCGGTCAACGCGTCCACCGCGGCTTCCGAGCCGACCGCGACGGCAAAGTGCGCCAGCCCGGTGACGCGATTCTGCGCGCCCGGGCCGGCGGGGAGCACATCCGGCGCCTGCATGATCTCCAGCCGCGGGCCGTCCGCAAAGTTGAGAAAATACGACTGAAACCCGGTCTTCGGGTTTGTGTATTTTTCTCCGGCGCGCGCCGCGAAGTAGGTTTCGTAGAAAACGCGCAGGCGCTCGATGTCTTCGCTCCACACTGCCAGATGTTCGATCCGCAATGCCATATCCTTTCCGGTGGGAATCAACCCGCGCTGCGCAGTAGAGCAGCCAGCTTTTCGCGCACGTCGGCGAGCTGCATGCCGCCACGGGCTAACTCGGCGGCCGGTTTCTCGGCCAGGCGTTCATAATACGCGATCAGTTCCGGAAGGATCGCCTCACGCAGCTCCGGCCGGCCAGCCATGATGATCAGGATGCCCTCGGCGTGGACAAAATCGCCGCTTTCTTCATAATAACCGGCCAGCGGCCAGAGCGTATCCGCGCCCATCCGGGTGGGGTCGAGCGAGGCGGCCAGGGTGACGATCTGCTCGCGCAGCGCGGTGGTGTCCTGGCCTTCGCCCGCGTCCTGGAAGCAGGCTTCGATGAAGAAGCGCAGGGCGCGCTCGTACATGGGCAGGCTCTCACCCTCGCGCCCCTGCGCGGCGAGAATATCGCCCTGGTGCCAGAATAACTGGGCGATGATGGCCAGGCGCTGGGTGTCCAACCGGCCATTGCGGGTGAGGATATGGTACAGCCGCTCGTCATCCAGTTCTTTAATCAGGCTGGCGCGCAGGCCGAGCAGTTGTTCCAGGGTAATATCCACCACCAGTTGGGCTTCACCCCAGTCGCCCTCGCGCTTGAGACCGACCAGCCGCAGCAGCGCCGCGATGGCCAGATTGATCATGCGGATGAGATAATCTTCAGTCAACATGAGATCGGGTTAGCTTTCACCGTCCATCAACTGGCCGGCGTAGGCGTACAGCGCCGCCGATCCGCCGGTATGCCAGAAGAGAATGGTTTCATCTTTGTCGAACTCGCCCTGGCGGATGAGGCCGATCAGCCCGGCCATGGCGCGGCCGGTGTAGACCGGGTCGAGCAGGATGCCTTCACAGCGGGCAGCCAGCAGAATGGCCTCTTTTTCCGGCTCGCCCATGATGGCATACCCGGCGCCCAGAAAACCGTCGTAGGCCAGCACTTCATCGGGACGAATTTCGACGTTCAGCCCGGCATGACGTGCTGTTTCGCCGGCCAGCCAGGAGACCTGTTCCTGCAACTCGTCGCGGGTGCTGTCGATGGCAATGCCGGTCACCTTCGTCTTCATGCCCAGCGCCTTGGCGCCCAGGCACATGCCCGACTGCGTGCCGCACGAGCTGGTGGCAAAGACGATGCGGTCAAAATGCAGCCCGCCGGCTTTCATCTGCCCGTCCAGCTCTTCCATCGCGGCGATATAGCCCATCGCGCCGATCGCGTCGGACGCCCCCAGAGGGATATCAAACGGCTTGCGCCCGCGCGCCTGGAGATTGCTGATCGTTTCCGCGGCCACTTCTTCGCGGGAGCGGTCACCCGAGAAGATGACGCGCGCGCCGATCAGGTGATCGAGCAGCAGATTGCCGTTCCACTCCTTTGGCGGATGTCCGCGCAGCACCACTACGCATTCCAGCCCCATGCGCGCCGCCGCCGCGGCAGTCTGGCGGCAATGATTGGACTGTACGCCACCAACCGTCACCAGGGTATCGGCGCCCTGGCGCAGGGCCTCGGCCACGCTGAACTCCAGCTTGCGGGTCTTATTGCCGCCGCCGGCCAGGCCGGTCTGGTCGTCGCGCTTGATGAACAGACGCGGCCCACCCAGGGTCTGGCTGAGACGCGTCATTTCGTGGATCGGCGTGGGCAGGAATGCAAGCGAGACGCGTGGCATGTGATCGAGAAGCATGGTTTCCTCCTGTTTGATTGAAAGAGTGGGGTTTCTTCTATTGTAGTACGGAACCGCCTGGAAAGCCCAACTGAATTTCAGCCGGCCGTCAGACCACATCGATCTGGGCCACGCTTTCACCATCCAGTACTTCGCCCGTCTCGACAAAACCCAGGCTGAGGTACAGGCCGCGGGCGCGGGTGTTGTGCGGCTCGTAGCTGATGCGGATGCGCTTGCAGCCCGGGATGGCACGCAACATGGCCAGCAGGTGCAGCATGGCGGCGCGGCCGTAGCCCTTGCCCTGGTGCTCGCGGTCAACCATCAGGCGCGCCACCCAGTAGGCATCTTCTTTCTCATCGTAACCGTACAGCAGGAACCCCACCATCCTGTCGCCGTCATAGATGGCCTGCGGTATCAACTCGGGATAGAAATGCGCCTCAGCCAGCGAAAACAGGTTGGAAGCGACATAGCCTTCTTGTTCAGGATGAACCCGCAGTTTCCCGCATTCAGCCCAATTGGTCTTTGTCACCGGACGGAAACGAATGTCCATGAAGCCGATCTCCTTAACCTTACAAAAGGGTAAATCCATTTGCGATTATACATCCGGGAAGGGCGACCCAGGTTGTGTATAATGGGTGCACCTTTCCGATAGCAGGGTTGTGTTCTATCGAATTGCAAAAAACCGGATGTTATTCCCGGCTCTGGTCGTGCCTTGCGTTTTTGTTAAGCGGCTTTGGAAACGAAACCTGCTCCACCTCGTTTTAACATTAGGACGGTGGGGAAGCCTGATGCTCCTGGATGCCTCCACCACAGCCCGCACACCAGCAATACGTCAGAGTTCCGGGATACACATCACACACCTTACAGATTGCACGAATGACTCTGCGGGTATGATCAGGAGTTTTGATGGCCCAGCGTATGCCTGTCCAGGCAAATACCGGCTGTGATGAGCGTTTTGAAAACCTTGCCCGTCTGATACCGCAGGGCTGTCTGGTTGTATTTCCGGACGGCGTGGTGTGTTTTTCCAATGATATTGTCCAGCAGCAGTTTCACATCTTCCCGGGCGACTACTTCGATATCCCGGCCTATCACGATTACAACGAGAGTGAAACCTATTCGATCAACGTGCGCGTGAAACATTCCACTGCCGACAGCGACACGCTGGCCGTCGACATGCGCATGACGCGCACCACCTGGAATGATGAAACCGCCTACCTTGTCATCCTCGACGAGGCGCACGAGGCCAAAACCGGCGAAGACGAACTGCACGAGCAGGCGATTGACCGCCACCGCGCGGTGCTGGAGCGGCAGAACACGCTGATTTTCCGCTTCCGGCCAGACACGATCCTCACCTATGCCAACGCGGCCTGCTGCAGCTTTACCGGCCGAAACCGCGAAGAACTGGTCGGAAGCTCGATTCTGAATTTCATCCCGCGGTCAAACCACGAGGCGCTTTTCCGCCACATCAATTCGATCCAACGCAGCCAGCGCATGATCATCATCGAGCTGCCGGTGATTGTAGCCGGGGGCGAAATCCGCTGGTTGCAGGTCACCGACCAGGTGATCCCGGATCAAGACGGCAACGTGCTCGAGGTCCAGTCCGTGGGGCGCGACATTACCCAGCGCAAGCTGGCGGAGACATCGCTGATCGAGAGCGAGGCGCGTTACCGCGGCCTGATCGAGGACAGCCCGGCGCTGATCTGCCGCTTCCGGCCGGACGGGAAACTGGTATACGTCAACGAAACCCTGTGCAATCATATGGAGCTGGAACGCTCGGAACTGCTGGGGAGCAGCTTCTACGACCTGATGGTCGAAGAACGCCGCCACAGCACGCGCGCCATCCTCGAACACCCCTTGCCCGAGATGCGGCGCATCACGGTGGAGGGACAGGCGATGACCGCAAGCGGGCGCGTGTGCTGGACGCGCTGGACCAACCGCCCGATCTTCGACGCCGATGGCCGGCTGATCGAATACCAGGCGGTCGGGATTGACATCACCCAGAGCAAAACCGCCGAAGATGCCCTGCGCGCCTCGGAAGCGCGCTTCCGCGATCTGCTGGAAAATTTGCAGTTGGTCGCAATTTTGCTTTCGCTGGACGGCAGCGTCCTGTACGTCAACGAGTTCTTTACCCGGCTGACCGGGTTCCCGCCGGAGGAGATCCTGGGGCGCAACTGGTTTGAAACGATTGTGCCGGCGGAAGATCGCGAACGGGTGCTCAAATCGTTCCATATCATGGCGACAGAAGGCCGCCTGATCCCGCATGGGAGCAACAACATCCTCACCGTGCACGGCGAACGGCGGCTGATTAGTTGGAACACCACCTTCCTGCGTGACCCGCAGGGGCAGATTGTGGGCATCTCCAGCATCGGCGAAGATATCACCGAACGCACCTGGGCGCAGCAATTGCAAGCCGTGGTGCAGCGCATCTCGCAAGGCACGGTGAGCTGCGAAACGGTGGAAGAGCTGTATGCGCTGATCCACGACAGCCTGAAGCAGGTGATGCAGGTCAGCAACTTCTTTATCTCGGTCTTTGACGTCACCGAGCAAAAACTTACCTTCCCGTACTATATCGACCAGTACGACGAACCGCCCGAACCGCAACCGCTCGGGCGCGGGTTGACCGATTATGTGTTGCGCACGGGAAAGCCCCTGCTGGCCTCCCCGGAAGTATTTGAGGATTTAATCAACCGCGGTGAAGTGGAAGAGGTCGGCGCGCCCAGCGTGGACTGGATCGGCGTGCCGTTGAAAAACGGCCAGGGCGTATTTGGCGTGATGGTGGCGCAGAGCTACACCGAGGGGGTGCGCTTTACGCAGCGCGAGTTGCACGTGCTGGATTTTGTTTCCACGCAAATTGCCAATACCATCGAACGCAAGCGCGCGGAACAGGCGCTGCGTGATAATGAAGAGAAGTACCGCGCGCTGGTCGAAGCATCCTCGAGCGCGGTGTTCCTCGAAACCTATGACGGCGATATTCTGGAATGCAATTCGACCGCCTGCCGCCTGCTTGGCTATTCCCGCGAAGAACTGGTCTGCCTGCATGTATCCGACTTGCTGCCCGAGCACCTGGCGGCAAACTTGAAACAGATGGTGGCCGAAAACATCGATAACGGCAGGAACACCTGGGAAACGGTGAACCGCCGGAAAGATGGAACGATCTTCCCGGTGCAGGTGACCACACGGCCGGTAACCATCGGTGGGCAGGCGCTCTCGGTAGTGTTTGTGGATGACCTGAGCCAGCGCCGCCAGCACGAGCGCGAGATGGAGGCCATCGCCGGGGTCAGCGCGGCGCTGCGCACCGCCATCACTCAGGCGGACATCCTGCCGGTAATCCTGGAACAGCTACTTGACCGGCTACAGGTCCACGGGGCGTTCATCACCCTGCTGGACGGAAAGCATAACTGCCCGCGCATCGTGCAGGGCTGCGGCACGTGGAGCATGCTGGCCGACCGCGATCTGCCGCAAGGCGACAGCCTGTGCTGCCAGGTGATCAACACCGGCCAGATGTACCTCAATAATCAAGCCGCGGAAGATCCCGGTTTTCCCTTCCCCGAACTGATTGACGGGGTCAAGGCGATTGCCAGCGTGCCGCTGGTGACCCAGGGCGACGTGTTCGGCGCGCTGACGGTGGGCTACGAGCACCCGATCCAGCAGGAAGAGATCCATATTCTGGTCGCGATCAGCAATATCGCCGCCAGCGCCATCCAGCGCGCGCGGTTGTTTGACCAGACAAGCCAACAGGCAACCGAACTGAGCGCGGCATATGACGCCACGATTGAAGGCTGGGCGCTGGCGCTGGAACTGCGCGACAAGGAAACCCAGGGGCACAGCCGGCGCGTGTCGGATCTGACCACCCGTTTGGCGCTGAAGATGGGAATGGATGAAGAAAGCCTGGTGCACCTGCGGCGCGGCGTGCTGCTGCACGACATCGGCAAGATGGGTATCCCCGACCGCATCCTGCTCAAATCGGAAGCGCTGACCGACGAGGAATGGGTGCTGATGCGCATGCACCCCGAGTACGCCTACCGCATGTTGGCATCGATCAGCTATCTGAAACCTGCGCTGGACATCCCCTACTGCCATCACGAGCGCTGGGACGGGACGGGCTACCCGCGCGGCCTGAAAGGCGAGGAAATTCCGCTGGCGGCGCGCATCTTCGCGGTGGTGGATGTGATGGATGCGCTGACATCCGACCGGCCATACCGCCCGGCGTGGCCGAAAGAAGAAGCGCTGCAGTATATCCGCCGCCAATCCGGACGCCACTTCGACCCGGCTGTGATCGAGGCATTCTTAAGCCTGATGGAATAAGAAACGATCAACATAGTCAGTTTGTGGTGCTATGCACCATAAACTGACTATGTTGATCGATACAAAACACAGCAGGGGAGCAAATGAACTTGCTCCCCTGCTGGCTCTTGTGGAAAGACTGGATCAGGCGCGCGTGCCGCGTCCCTCGAACTTCTTCAACTCTTCGCGCTGGCGATAGAGGATGTCGCGCATCACGTCGCCGATGGAGATCATGCCGACCAGTTCTTCGCCATCCACCACCGGCAGGTGGCGGATGTGCTTGCGGGTCATGAGATCCATGCACTCCTCGACGGTCTGGTCGGGATGCACCGAGAACACGGGGGATGACATGATCTCGCTTACCGGCACATCACGCGACGCCTTGCCCTGCAGTACCACCTTGCGGGCATAGTCGCGTTCCGAGAGGATGCCAACCACTTTGTCATTTTCGGTGACGACCAGCGCGCCTACATTTTTGTCAGACATTAACCGCAGCGCTTCATAAACAGAAACATGCGGGTCGACGCACCATACCGCGCTACCCTTCATTTGCAATAGCTGCCGAACGATGTTCATCCGAGACTCCTTTGCACCACGATCAAAAATATCCAGCACAGGCCGCAAATAATGTTCTTTGGTAACTGCTCAGCTGGTGGGCTTCTTGTGTTGTGGTTTCGTTGTGGCGCTTCGCACCACAACGAAACCACAACACAAACCCTTAGCCGCCTGAGCAGTAACGTCTTTGTACCAAAATTGTAGATTTTTAAGCCGGTGAAGTCAATAGAATGTATACCACGAGGAACGCGGAACAGCCCGGCGGCTTTTCCCGCCGGGCTGTTGTATGGTACCCTGAGCCTGTCGAAGGGTACGGTTTTCGGTTAATTCTTGGTGATTTTCACCGCGATGTCGTCCGACAGGCCGGAAGGCAGGGTGAGGGTCAGAGAACCGTTGGAATTAATGGTTTCGGTCTTGATCACCGGGTTGCTGGTGTTGTAGGTGTTCCACCACTCCACCCGGTAGCTGCCGGTGGCCACGTTGGGGATGGTGACCGTGCCGTTGATCGCCGCGACCGACTGGCCGCTGACCACGCTCTTCCAGGTGTGCTGGGCGTTCTGCACCCACAGGTGCATTCTGCCGGCGGTGTCATCGCGCTGGCCGTAGACGCGCAGGTCAGCGTGCGAGGTGGTGGCTCCAATGTCTTTGTAGCGCCCGTTGTTGAGCGGGATCCCTTCCATAAAGTTGCGGTAGGTGAGGAAGTTATTCCAGATTTCTGGCTTGATCGTCTCGGTTGACCACCAGAACAGGTCCATCATGCCGCCCGAGTTGATCTGGCCCCACACGTTCTTGTGCAGCCACACGCCGCGCGTGTCGCGCAGCATATCCGGGTTGTAGGTGGCGGCGTTGTTGATATCCAGGCCGGTTTCGGCGCGAACCAGCGGTTTGCGCGCGCCCAGCACGCCGCCGCCGCCGAAGATCTGGCTGTAGGCGTTGGTGCTCCAGGCGGTGTCGTCTTCAAACCTGGTGGTTTCGAAGGTACCGATGACCGGCTGTACCTTGCCCTCCGGGCTGATGATCTGCACATCATCGATCCACACCGTGCCGCCGGTGCCCGAGCTGTTTTCGATCGAAACGCTCAAAGCGTGCGGGTTGTTGTCGGTGACGATGATGCGGGCGGTGTTGGGTAGCGCCTTGCCGTCGCGGTCGCTGGTGCTGGAGAACTGCCGCCAGTCAAACGTGCCGGCCGGCGAGGTGCAGACGAAGTCTTTGGCCTCGGCATTGGCAGGGATGACGCCCTCTTTGCCGCCACTGTACGCGCCGCCATCCAGCGACCAGCGCACGCGCGCCATGCTGCCGGTGGTGCTGTACGGGCAGTTGGCCGTCAGGCCGGAGGACTTCATCCAGTACTTGATGACCCATTCACCCTGGCCCTGGAT
>CALDSL010000349.1 GCA_937920255.1 uncultured Anaerolineaceae bacterium
GTGGTTATGTACGATTCCGTACCCTTCGACAGGCTCAGGGTACTACGCGCGTAGTACCCTGAGCCTGTCGAAGGGTACGGCACAGCCCTGTGGGGTAGCGCACGTCAATCCCGGTCGCGAAGATGCGTCCTTAATAACGCATACACACGATTCGTCTAACATTCTATCCGCGCAACTTTTGCCACCCGCGCGCGTAGATATTGGTAGGGACGGTACTCGGGCGACGGGGTGAACCCGCCACCGATTTTTTATCCCTCTATCATGAAGGAGTTTGCCATGATCACAGTTCGACCGCCGGAAATCAAGGTCGCCCCCGAGGGTTTCGCCGAAACGGTGGCGCGGCACACGGCGCGCATGAAGGCGCTATGGTGGAATTCCGGCACGGCCATGCCCGACCTGGGGCGAGCGTACACCTCCTCGCAGCAGCGCGCCAACGAGCGCCGGCTCAACGATCTGCGCGAGCGTCTGACCGCGCAGTGGAAACGCCTGTCCCCCGGTGCAGTCGACGAGGCCAACGCGCTGCGTGAGCGCAGCCTGGACGAGGTCTTCCTCTTTCTGCGCGAGGTGTTTGATTTCCCGGCTGAACCGCTGGCGGTGCTGCGCAGCAGCGGGTTGATCGAGGCCAACCAGGCCTTCGCGCGCGAGGCGCGGCGCTATGACCCGGCCATCTCCGGCGCGGATATCTTCCAAGCCAGCCGCAACGTGATGACCATGAACTTTGCCCAACTGCTGCTGGGTCTGCCGGTGGAACTGACCCCTTCAGTGTTTGCCTACAGTATGCTCTACCCCTACACCGACAACTACCTGGACGATCCGGCCATCCCCGCGGCGGAAAAGGCGGCATTCAACCGCCGCTTCTACCGCAAGCTAGCCGGGGAGAGCCTGCCCGCCGCCAACGCATATGAAGAGCGCATTTGGGATCTGGTGGCACTGGTCGAGGGTCAGTGGCCGCGCGCGTGCTGGCCGCGAGTGTACGACAGCCTGCTGGCGATCCACACCGCGCAGGGGCGCAGCCTGAAACAACTGCGCGGCGATTCTTCGCCCTACGAGGTGGACGTGCTGGGCATCAGCTTTGAGAAGGGCGGCACCAGCGTGCTGGCCGACGGCTATCTGGTGGCCGGCGACCTGGACGACGAGCAAGCCGGTTTTCTATTCTCCTACGGCGCCTACACCCAGTTGATGGACGATCTGGAAGACGTGGATGGCGACCGCAAGGCCGGGTTTATGACCATCTTCTCGCAGACCGCCGGGCGCTGGCCGCTGGACGGCATCACCAACACGGCGTTCCACCTGGGCGCGCGCATCTTTGGCCAGATGGAGCGCTTCCCCGTGCCCCAGGCGCGCCCGTTGCAGGCGCTGGTGCTGCGCGCGCTCAACCCGCTGTTGAGCGTCTCGGCCGCCGGGGTTGCGCGCCATTACACCCGCCCCTACCTGCGCGAGCTAGAGGCCCACATGCCCATCCGCTTCGCCGCCCTAAGCGACCAGCGCAAGAAGCTCGACCGGGCAAAGCTGCCTCTGGAAAGGTTCTGGTAGGCTGTAAAGGGAAGAACTTTATCACGAATAAGTGCCGAATAACCACAAATAGCACGAATAGAACATTCTTCGATTTTTTATGTTTTATTCGTGCTATTTGTGCATATTCGTCCTCATTCGTGATTAAGCTTTTTTGCTTTATTCGTGCCATCCGGTTTTATTCGTTCCCATTCGTGTTAACGCTCTTTTCCCCTCATGCGAAAAATACGAGGGTCAAAACAGTTCTCGATAATGTTATACTTGGGAGAAATCTATTCACATCGGGAAGGTTGTTATGGCTGCAAATGCATTGGATGAACTCGCGTGGCGCGGGATGGTGTATGCTTCGATGGACGGCGTTTCGGACCTGCTGGCAAACCAGAAGGTGACCGTCTATAACGGCTTCGACGCCACCGCCGACAGCCTGCATATCGGCCATATGGTCCCGCTGATCGCGCTGGCGCGGCTGCAGCGCTTTGGCCACCACCCCATCGCGGTGGCCGGCGGCGGCACCACCATGATCGGCGACCCGAGCGGGAAAAGCGCCGAGCGCAATTTGATGACCCAGGACGCCATCGAATACAACGTGGAGTGCATCAAAAAACAACTGTCGCACTTCCTCGACTTTGACCTTAAATCCAACCCGGCGCGGCTGGTGAATAACGCCGACTGGCTGCTCAAGTTGAACCTGGTCGAATTCCTGCGCGACGTGGGCAAACACTTCACCGTCAACTACATGCTGGCCAAAGATTCGGTCCGCACCCGTCTCGAGCGCGAGGAAGGGCTGTCGTTCACCGAGTTCACCTACATGCTGATGCAGTCGTACGACTTTCTGCACCTGTACGACACCCTCGGCTGCCAGTTGCAGACCGGCGGCAGCGACCAGTGGGGCAACATCACCGCCGGCGCGGAGTTGATCCGGCGCATGCGCGGCGGCCAGGCCTACGGACTGGTCTACCCGCTGATCACCAAGGCCGACGGCACCAAATTTGGCAAGACCGAAAGCGGCGCGGTGTGGCTCTCGGCCGAGCGCACCTCGCCCTACGCCTTCTACCAGTTCTGGATGAACACCGACGACCGCGACGTGGTCAACTACCTCAAGGTGTTCACCTTCCTGACCCAGGAACGCATCGAAGAACTGGCCAGCAGCGTGGTCGAGCGGCCGGAAGCGCGCGAAGCGCAGCGCGTGCTGGCGCGCGAGATGACCGCCACCATGCACGGCGACACCGCGCTGGAACGCGCCGAAGCCGCCACCCAGGTTCTGTTTGGCGGCGAGATCAGCGGGCTGGGCGCGGCCGAGATCGCCGAGATCTTCGCTGACGTGCCCTCCAGCGCGCTGCCCAAGAGCCAATTCGAGGGCGAGGGCACACCCCTGGTGGACGTGCTGGTCTCGTCCGGGCTGTCCAAATCGAAGGGCGACGCGCGCCGCTCGCTGGGCGAAGGCGGCATTTACCTCAACAACCGCCGCGCCGCGGACGCCAACGTCACGTTGAACGATGTGATCGACGGGCAGTTCGTCGTCCTGCGCAAAGGCCGCAAGAATTACGCGCTGATTAAGGTACAGTAGGCGAAAAGCTTAACCGCGAAGGACGCGAAGAGCGCGAAGGAAACGCGAAGTATTTTCTATAAAGCTTTTCTTTGCGTTTCCTTCGTGTACTTCGCGCCTTCGCGGTAAACTGCACGGCGCATACAAACCATCATTCCCCGAACAGCAGCATCGGGTTGGTCATGGCGAACAGGCCGCTGACGCGCCAGGCGCAGTAGGCGGCCATTTCGTCCAGCGTGGCGCTGTCGGTATAGTGCGCCAGGCTGCCCGGGCGCGCGCCCGCCGGGCCAACGCGCACCTCGATATGCAAATGCGGGTTGAGCGCGTTGCCGCTCTGCCCAATCGCTCCCAGCGGCTGGCCGCACGACACCGCATCACCCACCGCCACGGATGGCGGGCTTTGCATGTGCGCGTAGAGCACGTAGGCTGAACGGCGCGCGGGGTCGCCGGCGCGCTCAGCGGCGA
This sequence comes from uncultured Anaerolineaceae bacterium, assembly GCA_937920255.1. Taxonomy (GTDB): domain Bacteria; phylum Chloroflexota; class Anaerolineae; order Anaerolineales; family Anaerolineaceae; genus CALDSL01. The sequence goes on from CALDSL010000349.1 coordinate 3,524, forward strand.
ACGGCGGGCAGGTCAGCGCGGGCGGGGTGATGGTGGGCGCGGGGGTGGGCAGCAGAAAGATCGCCACCGGCGGCAGGTCCTTCAGCGCGGTCTCGATGATCACCGCGTTACCGTAGGGGAAGCGGTCAGCGACCACCGCGACAACCGTGCCGGCTACGGCGGCGCGCACCTCGCGCCCGCCGAGCGCCAGCCGGTTGGGGTTGAGCGTGTCGGCGAAGTCCACGCCGTGATGCGGGTCGTCACTGCCGGCGCGCGGGGGGTGGTAGGGGTTGGAGATCAACGCGGGCAGATCAGGCAGTGCGATGCCGTCCAGTGGCGAGCACACCTCGGCCTGCGGCAGCGGGGTGGGCTCTGGCGCTGTGGGCGCGAGCGTGGCGGTCGGAGCGGCGGTAGGCACAACCGGCGGCGGCGCGAGCGTGGCGGCCGGAGGGGCCAGGGTGGGAACAACCGGCGCCGGGGCGGGCGAGCAGGCGCTCAACAACAGCAGAAGCAGGAAAAAACCGGTTGCACTTTTTGGGTCACGCAAAATAATAAACAAGTACCCTGAGCCCCGTCGAAGGGTACGGCACAGCGAGCAAACCGAGTTACAAAATAAGAAGACGCGAGACACGCTATCTATTGTAATCGAGGATACTTCGCGGCGGCGCGGGGTACAATACCTCCATGAAGCTTTCGCCGAGAATGCGTATCGTCCTGCTGGTCATCCTGCTGGCGGCCGGGCTGGCCGCGGCGGTCTTTTTCACGCAGCGCCCACAGCCGTCCATACCGCAAGCCGAGCCGCGCGCCGCCTGGAATTTTTGCCAATCGGTGATCCTGGCTGAGCTGCGCTCGCCGCAGACCGCGGTGTTTACCCCGTACAGCCGCAGCAGCGTCACCGCCGACAGCGCGGAGATTTACCGGGTAATGATCCGCCTGCAGACCGAGGATTTGAATGGCAACACCATCCCGGTCAACGCCGTGTGCCGGTTGGGCTGGGACGGGGAGGAACTTGATCTGCTTGGGCTGCAGATGCGGTGAGACTGGTACGACTACAGCCAGATCCATCTTCTCTGGTAGCCACCCAAAAGTAGTCGTCCCAAAGCTGGTGGGTTTTGAAAAAAGAGCAAGCTCGGAGTAA
>CALDSL010000350.1 GCA_937920255.1 uncultured Anaerolineaceae bacterium
ACGTGCTCCCCCACCGGTTTGGTGGAGAGCATCTGATAAAAGCTGGCAACGGAAAACAACTGGCTCGTGGGAACTTTCATCAACCGAGATAGCTCTTCAAAAGCCTCGCTGGGGATATACCCAAGCTCGCGGTTGACATCGCTCAGAATGGGAATGAGTTCTTCCCGCTTTGTGCCGTGATGCGCCACTGCTCTTTGAACAGCCTCGATCACTTTTTGTCCTTCCTGCATCTCTATATCCATGCTCCTCCTCCAATCGGGTCTACGGTTTGCGGCAGCAGAAGAGGTACTCTTAAACCTGCTTACCGGATTTCAATCGCATTGAAGTTGCAGACCTGCATGCAGATACCACAGCGAACGCAGGTATCCGGGTCGATCACGTGCGGCTTACGCCGTTCGCCAGTGATGGCATTGGTGGGGCAGTTACGTGCACAGACGGTGCAGCCGGTGCAGATATCAGTCAAAATCTCATAACGGATGAGTGCGCGGCAGACTTTCGACGGGCAGCGCTTCTCGTAGATATGGGCTTCGTACTCGTGGCGGAAGTGCTTGAGCGTGCTTTCCACCGGGTTGGGAGCGCCCTGGCCCAGGCCGCACAGCGACGTGGCTTTGATCTCGCGGCACAGCATTTCCAGCGTTTCGATGTCGCCGTCTTTGCCTTCGCCCGCGCAGATGCGGTTGAGGATTTCCAGGATGCGCCGCGTGCCCACCCGGCAGGGAGTGCACTTGCCGCAGCTTTCGTCCTGCGTGAAGTCCATAAAGTAGCGGGCGATATCGACCATGCAGGTTTCATCGTCCATCACCACAACGCCGCCCGAGCCCATCATCGCGCCGGCGGAGGTCAGCGATTCATAGTCGACCGGCAGATCCAGGTATTCGATTGGGAGACAGCCGCCCATGGGGCCGCCGATCTGGATGGCTTTGTAACCCTTGTCGTCTTTGATGCCGCCGCCGACATCGTACACCAGGTCGCGCAGGCTGATGCCGAGGGGAACCTCTACCAGGCCGCTGCGTTTGACGTCGCCGGCCAGGGCAAAGGTCTTGGTGCCCTTGCTCTTTTCGGTGCCAAAACTGGCGTACCAGTCCGGCCCCCCCAGAATAATCTGCGGTACGTTTGCGTAGGACTCGACGTTGTTGTTATTGGTGGGCTTGCTCCACACACCCTTGACGGCCGGGAACGGCGGGCGCGGGCGGGGTTCACCGCGCTTGCCTTCCACCGAGGCGATCAGCGCGGTTTCTTCACCGCATACGAACGCGCCGGCGCCCATGCGCACTTCCATATCGTAGGAAAAGCCGCTGCCAAGGATGTTCTCACCCAGCAACCCCAGCGCGCGCGCCTGCTGGATGGCGATATTGAGCGTGCGCACCGCGATGGGGTACTCCGCGCGGCAGTAGACATAACCGTACGAAGCGCCGATGGCGTAAGCGGAGATGATCATGCCTTCGATCACGCTGTGAGGGTCGCCTTCCAGCACGCGGCGGTTCATAAACGCGCCGGGGTCGCCTTCATCGGCATTGCAGGTAAGGTACTTGGGCCAATCCTGTACATTGCGCGTGATCTGCCACTTCTTGCCCACCGAGAAACCCGCTCCGCCGCGGCCGCGCAGGCCGGAGCGCGTCACCGTGTCGATGACTTCGTCGGGGGTCATCTCGGTCAGGACTTTTGCCAGCGCCATGTAGCCGTCTACCGCGAGATAATCCTCGATGTTTTCCGGGTCAATCTGGCCGCAGTTCTTCAAAACAATGCGAACTTCTTTAGCCGAGGGCGCGCGCAGCTCTTCATCCGTGAAGGGCACATCCGGAACGACAAACTTCTTGGCGATGCGGCCCTTGAGCAGGTGCTCTTCGACGATATAGGGCATATCGTCAGGGGTCAGACCGGAGTAGTGAACGCCTTCGGGGTAGACCACCATTTCGGGGCCATCCGAGCAGCCGCCGATACGAGAGGTTTCCAGCACCTGAACTTCGTCAATCAGGCCCTGTGCCACCAGCTCGTCCTGCAGGCTGTCGATGACCTCATGCGCGCCCCGTTTGATGCATTCGGGGTCAGCGCAGACCAATACATGTGTGCGATAATACTTCATAGAAGATACCCTGTACCGTAATTTTCCTTTACTTTCCGGTTACATCGGAATAACGTGGTTTTCGACCACCTTACCGCCGATGACGTGTTCTTTCATAATCTGGCGGGCGACATCCGCGGAAACTTTACCGTAGACCACTTTGGGGCCATCGCCGACCACCACCTGCATGATGGGCTCTTTTTCGCACAGTCCAATGCAGCCCGTCTGGGTCACCAGGATACCGCTCAGACCTTCCTGTTCGATCGTTTCCAAAACCGCTTTCATCGTTTCGCGAGCGCCGGCTGCGATACCGCACGTGCCCATGCCAACAATCACCTGGGCGGCGCCTTCAGCGCGCTTGACATCACGTTTTTGCAGTGCCTGTTCGCGCAGTTTCTTCAAATCTTCCAGACTTTTAATGGTGGTCATGGTTTCCTCTCCTGAAGGGTCAAATGAGTTCCATTGTGTGCACCTCGCGCACCCCGCTCTCAATTGTTTCGCGCAGGTAGGCAAGGATATCCGGCTCGGTCAATGGTATATCTCCCAGTACTTCCTTGACGGGAGCATCATCAAACAGGAATTCCGCTCCATCGACCTTATAGCGGAAAATCCAGTGAATCTCCGGGTGAGCCACCAGGAGCGAGATCATCGTCGCGGCGATATCGCCCAAAGGCATGCGGTCGATATGGCTGCGCTGGAATTGCACCTGCAGTTCGGTTCCAACCCCAGGCTGTGACTGGATCTCGAGAAAACCGTTGCAAGCCTCCGCGGCTGCCTTGAGCAGTGGGATGCCCAGACCAACTTTGCGGGTGGTGCGAGAGGTGACGAACGGATCGACCACGCGCTGGACCATTTCAGCGTCCATGCCGCGCCCGTCGTCGCGCACGCATATCCACAGCCGGTCGGCGGCGGTTTCCTCTTCCACTTCCAGGTGGATGGTTTTCGCCTGCGCGGCCACGCTGTTTTCCGCGATATCCATCAGGTGCAGGGCAAGTTCTCGCACCGCGTACTTCTCCTTAGCTCTGGATTTTTTTGGTGAGCTGGGGCAGCTTGTTTGGGCGCACGCGCCCGTGCAGCTCTTCGTCGATGACGATCACCGGGGCCTGGCTGCACGCGCCGACACAGCGACAGATTTCGAGGGTCACATTTCCGTCGGGGGTGGTCTGTCCAACATCGACGCCGAGCACCTGCTTGGCCTTGTCGATCAACTGCGGCATGCCGCCCACGTAGCAGGCAGTGCCCATGCAGAACTTGATCGTGTGGCGGCCACGCGGAGTGGTGACGAAGAAGGAATAGAAGGATACAACACCGTGCACCGTGCTTACCGGCACACGCAGATTCAAGGCTACGTACTCCTGCATCGCAGGAGATACAAAGCCAATCTGGCTCTGCAGCTCGTTCAATACGAGCATCACCGCGCCGGGAGTGTTGCGGTTCTTTTCCAGAATCTGGTCGATGACGACCTTTTTCTCCGGCATTTGCAAAGGATCATTGGTTGAGATCGCGACTGGTGTAAGTACTGCCATTACAGGCTCCAAAGGTATTTATTCTGATCTGATTTGTGATAATTGACACAATTGGATCACTGCTTATACTACCAATTAAGTAGAAATTCTGTAAATACTAAATGTCACGAAATTCACATGGCAAACGAATACAAAAATCGGGAAGGTTATGCAGGCGGAAATGCCGGTTCGCAAGGGAGAAATGCAATCGCGAAGATGCGAAGTCGCGAAGTTGTATGACAGGATTTTCTTCGCGATTCAATTTGAGTCACATCTTAACTTCTCGGGCTGATGCGAAAACTGCGTCCGTCTATTCCTGCTAACGCCAGCCGCAACTCGGCCAGCGTAGGCTCGGCGATGGTGAATTTGTTGGCCCCCAGCAGCTCATCCAGGCGGTGAGCGTCGCCGCCCTGCAGCAGCGGATAACGCGCGATGTGGGGGAACTGCTGCAGCGCCTTTTCCACCGTGATGTGGCGCGAGATTTCCAGCGCCTCCACCGGCAGTTCGGGCGGCACCATGCCTAGCACGGGCAGCAGCCCAAACGCAGTGCGGTTGACATGCGCCGGGATGAACAGCCCTCCCAGTTCCTGCACTTTGGCAAACGTCTCCTCCAGCCCGTACTCAGCCGAGAGGATCAGCAGTTGCTCTTCGCGGCGGAGAAAATCGCCGGTGGAATCAACTACAAACTGCTCGCCGAAGTAATCCGGGTTGTTCTTCATCGGCGGCAGCCCGGCGCGCAGCCAGTTGTCAAACGCGCGCGCCTGCTCCAGGGTGTCAAACAGGCACAGGCTGTGCACTTCCTCGCGGGTTTGCACTTCCATCCCGGGCAGCACGGCCAGCCCGCTGCCTTGTGCGGCTTTCATCACGCCTTCGATGTTGGCGGTGGTGTTGTGGTCGGTGATGGCGATCAGGTAGATGCCGCGCTCGATCGCCTCGCGTACGATTAAGGGTGGGATCATCTCCACCTCGGCGCACGGTGAGAGGCACGTGTGCACATGCAGCTCAGCGCGGATGGTCGTCAGAAAACCCATGAGTTTATCCGCGCAGGCCCATCTCCCACAACCGGCCAACAACCTCGAATGACTTTCGCGGCGTGCTCAGCATGGTGATGCCTTCCTGATTGGCCTTGGCGAGGGTGGCCGGGCCCGGCTGCGCATCTTCGCTGATGATGATGGCTCCCAGTTCGAGCAGCGCAGCGACCGCCACAATGTTGGCGTGCGCCTGGAGCGTGACCCACACCGATCCGTGCGGCGCGCCGGCCATCACGCAGCTCAGCAGATCAGAAGTATAGCCCTCCGATATCTCGACCGCCGAGAAATCTTTGCGTTCGGTCAGCAGGGTCAGGTTCAGATCATCGATGATGTTCTGCAGGTTCATGCCTTGGTCTCCTTGGTTGCCGTACTGCCTTCGCGGAAGGCATCTTGCGTTTCCAGATTGATTTTCATTTTCAACCGCGTGCCCACGCCCACGGTTGATTCCAGCTTCATGCTGTCGACGCAGCGCGAAATATTCACCAGCCCCATGCCCGCGCCAAAGCCCAGTTCGCGCACTTCATTCGTGGCGGTCGAGAAACCCGGCCGCAGCGCCTGGTCGATATCGGCGATGCCGGGGCCGTCGTCGTAAGCGTCGATGGTGATCTTCTGCGGCTCGATCTCCACGCGGATGACGCCGCCGTTGGTGGTGTGGATGATCAGGTTGATCTCGGCTTCATACACGGCAATACCGGTGCGGCGGGCGATCTGCGGCGGCGCGCCCAGGCGCACCAGCGCGCGCTTGATATTGGAGGATGCCGCCCCACCTTTGGTGAAATCGCGCGGGGCGATGTTGTAGCGCAGGATCAGGCTGGTGCGGTCCGATTCGATATCCTCGAACAGGTGGCTGGCGCGGTAGCGGATGACCTCTTCGGCCTGGTAGTCGTGCTGGAGGGCTTTGAGCAGGCCGCGAGTGATGTCGCCTTTGGTGAGGATGCCCACCAGGTCGCCACCTTCGTTCACCACCGGCAGGCGGCCGACCTGAATGGTGACGAACGTTTTAAGCGCGCTGATCACCGGCTCAACACTGTTGATGGTGATGACATTGCGGGTCATGTACTCGCTCACCGGCGCCTGCATATCATTATTTAGCAGGCAGCGAATGGTGTCTTCAATGCTGATGATGCCGACGCACTTGCCATTTTCAACAACAGGCGCACCGGAAATGTGCGCCTGTCGGAACATCGCGAGAACGTCACCCATATGCATGTCGGGAGAGAGAAGCTGCATCTGGGTGGACATGACTTCCGCGATTTTTAGTTCATAGGCCAGCTCTTCTGAGCGCGTGATGTTGCCTGCCGCCTGGTCAGTGACGATTTTTCCTTTAAATCGAGACGTCTGATCCATGCGCGTCCTTTTTGAACTTACTCACACGAACAATCGGTGACGGGCAGTTCGAGGCTGGTGAGGCCGGCCTGGTACAGCCTGCCGCACAGTTCAAACATGCCATACGGCGTGCTGATCAGCGGGACGCCCTCGCGCAT
>CALDSL010000351.1 GCA_937920255.1 uncultured Anaerolineaceae bacterium
AGCCGAACGGCTCGCCGCGAAAATCGGTATCCAGCCCGGCGACGATGACGCGGATGCCGTTATCGGCAAGCTGGTTGACGATGGTCAGGATCTGGTTGTCAAAAAATTGGGCTTCGTCAATGCCTACCACGGTCGTATCGGGGGCAATGCGCGTGAGCATATCCGCGGCGCGGTCAATCGGCTCGGCGTCAAACGCGGTGCCGGCATGGGATGTCACTTTTTCAACCACGTAGCGGTTGTCGATGACGGGTTTAAAGACCTGCACCTTCTGGCGAGCAATGGTGGCGCGCCGCAGCCGGCGGATCAGCTCATCCGTCTTTCCGCTAAACATCGAACCGCATACAACTTCTAAAGACCCGGTATGGTGCTTCATAAGGTGGCCTTTCTGATGGTAGGTTATTTGGATTATACCAACAAGCGGAAATTCGGAAGGAAATCCGTGGAGACGGTCACGCTTTGTGGAGCATGCAATAGGGTAGAAAGACCCCCCTCTATCCCCCCAAATGCTGGAGAACGCATTTGGAGGGAGGGTTGCGATCTTCCTTCCAAATCACGCTTTTCAGCGATTTGGGCGCAGCCATGTGGGAGGATAGAGGGGGGTCTGTTCGTAATAACAAAAATCCCCTCCCGGTGAGGGGAGGGGATTTCGCATTCGTCAAAATCTTACGCGCTGGCTTCGGTCTCGGGGATCTGATAGCCGAGCTGGCGCAGGCGCTTCTTGAGATCAATCAGCGACTTGCGGCCAAAACCATCGATGGCGAGGACAGCGTCGTCGCCGGCGGCCAGGCGTTCCATCACCTGACCCACGGTGGTGATCCCGGCAGTCGCCAGGACGTCCGTCGGGCGGGTGCCGAGGCCCAGATCCGCGATGGTGCGATCCGGAGAAGTGCGCGATTCCTGGCGGGCGCGTTTTTCTTCCACGATGCTCTGGCGAGCCTGGAGCTTCTTGTAGAAGCGGTCAACCTGGCCTTCGCGGTCGAGAATACGCTGCTGCTGGCCCGTAAAGAACGGGTGGCATTTCGAGCAGACTTCGGTCTGGATGGTCTTGCGAGTCGAACCGGTGGTCCAGGTGTTACCGCAGGCGCAGGTAACCACAGCTTCCGGGTAATAATTAGGGTGCGTACCTTTTTTCATTCGTCAACCTTCTTTCGTACGTTGAAACTGCATCCGGCAGTCACAGTCGGACCGGCGGTGCAGCGTCCCTGCTGCTCTGGTTAAGCCTCAAGGGCTTCTGCCGAGACACTGACCAGTTTCTGGCCGTTGGGCAGGGTTTCAAACACGACAATACCGTCAGCCACCGCGAAGAGGGTGTAATCTTTGCCAACACCCACGTTTTTGCCAGGCTTGATGCGCGTGCCGTGCTGCCGGACAAGGATATTGCCAGACAGAACGCGTTCACCGGCATAGCGCTTCACGCCCAGGCGTTGTGCATTGCTATCGCGGCCGTTACGAGTAGATCCACCACCTTTTTTATGTGCCATGATAACTACTCCACATCAATCGAATTAATCAACAAGCGGGTGTACTGCTCGCGATGGCCGGTCTTGACGCGGTAGCGTTTCTTGGGGCGGTATTTGAAGACCACAATTTTGGGGCCTTTGACCGTACCCTCAACCGTAGCGCTGATGCGCACGCCGGAAACCACTGGAGCGCCAATGGAGACTTTGTCGCCGTCTACGTACAACAGGACCTGCTCGAGCTGTAGCTTCTGCCCGTCTTCCACGGTCAGCAGATCGACATCCAATCTGCCGCCTTCGATGGCTTTGTACTGCTTGCCACCGGATTCAATAATGGCATATTTCATTGCGTTCTCTCCAATCTTCACTTCACCGCAAGACCACGCGCAATGCCTGGCGCCCAGTTACGGGGAAGTTGGGGAAACATAGATTAGCCCCAGCACAATGACTCGCCGGGGCAGAGCAAGGCAGTATTATACAACTCCCCACCTATTTCGTCAATGGAGACTTTTTACC